>JAWWBV010000046.1:0-11416 GCA_033720795.1 Halomonas sp.
CGCCAGGCCACCAGCAGCCAGGCCAGGCTCCAGCAGCCCGCCGCGCCCCACAGCAGCAGGTGCCAGCCGCTCCCCGCCAGGGGCATGGCGAGCCGCAGCCCGGCCGCCAGGGCAAACAGCCCCGCCAGGACCGCCAGCCACGGCTCACCCGCCGGGAGCCCCTTGGCCCTCAGGATGGCCTGGCGCAGCATGATAGCGCTGGCCAGCGTGCCGAGCGCCCCGATGGTGACGGCATGCAGTCGAGCCGCCGGCGCGGCTCCGGCCAGCAGATCGGCCGCCATGAGCCATGCCCCCACCCCCAGCCAGGCGTAGCCCAGCAGCAGGGCGAGCAGGTCGGGGCGGTCCCGCAGCCGCCAGGGCGCCCAGCGCCACAGGCGCACCAGGATCACGAGCCCCGCCAGGACGAGCAGCCAGCCGACCAGCGGCCACAGCGCGCGCTGAGCGAACGTGACGCCGGCGGCCACCAGCAGGCCCAGGAGGGCGGCCTCCAAGCGCGGCTGCACGCCGCTGCCCGCCGCCCGGTCGCGGACCATCAGGTGGCCATTGACCGCCGGTGCGATCACCCGCCCCCCCATGAAGACCATCAGCATCAGCAGCCATAGCACGCCCTGATGGAGCAGCGGCGAGAGCAGCCCCGGGGCGAGCGCGCGCGCCACGAGACTGGCCACGGCCAGCAGGCAGAGCAGCCCCAGCAGCGGAGAGAGCAGGCGGTTACGCCACTTCTTCGCGGCCAGAAAGCGCGGCACCACCCCCACGGCCAGCAGCAGGGCGAAGGCCGCATCGGCCAGCAGCGCCGGCCAGGCCATGGGCAGGGCCAGCCCCCCGAGGCGTCCGAGCAGCCACAGCCCCGCCAGGAGGGTCAGTCGCCGTGGGGGCAGCGGTCCCAGCAGGTAGCCGGCGATCACCGCCAGGGCGAAGCCGAACAGCAGCTCCCGCCCATGGGCGGCCGGTGTCGCCAGCCCGGCAAGCCATCCTGACCCCGTCACCATCGCCGCCAGCGACAGCGGCAGTGACAACGCTGCCTGCAGGGCAGCGAGCGGAAAGAACAGCGACCAGGCGGGACGCCGGTCGGGCCGGCGCAGGCCCGGAAATTGACCTGGCGCATTGACAGGGACCTTTAACATGCACGTAAATTACATCTTAATAGCGGCCTTGCCAATCCAGCCCGAGCGGTGGCCCAGGCGACCGAATGCCGCCGCGCAGCAGCCCGGATTGGCAGAGTGATAGAATGGCGTGTTTTCCGCCCATCCAGCTCACCAAGGCGCCCGACGCGCCGGGATTCCCATGCACCTGACCCGTTTCACCGACTATTCGCTGCGAGTGCTGCTCTTCCTGGCCGTGAAGGGCGAGGAGCGTTCGACCATCAACGAGATCGCCGAACGCTTCGAGATCTCCCGCAACCACCTGATGAAGGTGGTGCAGGACCTCAACCACCAGGGCTACCTCACCGCCATTCGCGGCAAGAACGGCGGCCTGGTGCTCAAGCGCAGCCCCGACAGCATCCCGCTGGGCGAGCTGGTACGCGCCACCGAGCGCGACCTCGAGCTCGTCGAATGTTTCGGCGACAGCAATGAGTGCGTGATCACCCCTGCCTGCCGACTCAAGCCGATCCTGGCCGAGGCCCTCGGCGCCTTTCTCGCCGTGCTCGATCGCTACACCCTGGCCGACCTGCTCGGCCCCCAGCGTCCCGCGCTGATGCGGCTGCTGCAGCTCGATGACCCTCCGCCCGATGCGTGAGACGATCGGCACCCTCCTGCATTAGCGCTTCCTTTACCGTCCCGTGCATCGCGGGCTAGGCTGAACATGATGCACGTCAAGCCGGAGCTCGATGGCAGCTGGCATCATGACATGACTCGCCTGGCGCGGCGTCTGCCCGAGACAGGCTTTTTCAAACAGCTAAAGATGCATTTTGGAGGTACATTATGAAGTCGTTAATCGCTGTGGCCCTGCTGGGCAGCGCCTTCCTCGCCATGGACGCCCAGGCCGCCGGTGATCCCGCCGCCGGAGAGGGCAAGGTCGCCGCCTGCGCCGCCTGTCACGGCACGGATGGCAAGGCCACCGCACCCATCTATCCGAACCTCGCCGGACAGAACGCCGACTACCTGGTAAGTGCCCTCAAGGCCTACCGGGCCGGAGAGCGCGGTGGTGGCATGTCCGCGATGATGACCCCCCAGGCCAAGGCGCTCTCGGATGAGGATATCGCCGATATCGCCGCCTACTACGCCAGCCTCACGCCCTGAGCCCCCCGGCCGGCCGTCGCGCCGGCCGACTGACTGAAGGGCGGCCTGCCCGCCCTTCCCGTGCGCTTTTCCTCCGGGTGCTGCCATGTCGATACGCCACAGGATCGCAGCCCGCTGGCTCGGTCTGATACTCGCTCTTGGCCTTTTATTGCTCTCCTCATCGCTGCAGGCCCTCGAGTTGTCACAGGTTCGGGAAGGGTTCCCGGAGAGTGATCGGCTCGAGGCCGCCGAGTCCCAATGGCCGGTGAGCGAGGTCTACGCCGGGGATGCGCTCATCGGCTATGCCTTCGAGAGCGTCGAGGTGGCACCGATCCCGGCCTATTCGGGCAAGCCGGTCAACCTGCTGGTGGGCATCGATCTCGAGGGGCGCATCGTCCAGGCCGACATCCTCGGCCACGAGGAACCCATCATGCTGGTGGGCATCCCCGAGTCGAAGCTCGAGGGCTTCGCCGACGACCACGTGCCCGCCCACGTCAACGACCGCCTCAAGATCGGCGAGGAGCTGGACGCCATCTCCGGCGCCACCGTCACCGTCATCGTCGTCAGCGACACCCTCACCCGGGCCGCCCGGCGGGTCGCCGCGGAGCAGGGGCTGATCGCCGACCCGTCCGCCGCCCCGCCGGCGCGGGTCCTGACGGAGCGCTTCGAACCCGCCGACTGGCAGACGCTCACCGGCGACGGCACCATCCGCCGCCTGCACCTGACCCACGGCGAGGTCGATGCCGCCTTCGCCGGCAGCCCCGCCGAGGACTACCTGCATACCCCGCAGCCGGCCGATCGGACCTTCATCGAACTCTTCACCACCTACCTGAACCCGCCCACGGCCGGCCGCAACCTGCTCGGCGAGACCGAGTACGCGCAGCTGATGGCCGAACTGGACGAGGGCGAGCACGCCATCGCGGTCATGGGCCGCGGCGACTACTCCTTCAAGGGCTCGGGCTACGTGCGCGGCGGCATCTTCGATCGCATCGAGCTCACCCAGGGCAACACCACGGTCAGCTTTCACGACCGCGACCATATCCGCCTGGGCCGGCTGGCCATCGACGGCGCCCCCGAGTTCACCGAGCGCGACATCTTCATCGTCCGCGACGCGGCCGCCTTCGACCCCGGCCGGCCCTGGCAGCTGGAGCTGCTGGTGCGCCGCGCCTCCGGCCCCCTGGATACCGAGTTCCGCCGCTTCAGCGCCGACTACCACGTTCCCGAGGCCTACATCGAGCGCCCCGAGCCGCCGGTGGAGGAGCCGATCTGGGTGCAGGTCTGGCGCGACAAGGCGTTCCAGATCGCCGTGCTGGCCGCCGGCCTCATCGTGCTGACGATCGTCATGCTGTTCCAGGACGTGCTGGCGCGCCATCCGCGGATCCTGCGCCCGCTGCGCCTGGGCTTCCTGGTCTACACCCTGGTGTTCATCGGCTGGTACTCCCTGGCTCAGCTCTCGGTGGTCAACATCCTGACCTTCACCAATTCGCTGATCAGCGGCTTCAGCTGGGGCTCCTTCCTGATCGACCCGATGATGTTCATCCTCTGGTCCTTCGTGGCGGTCAGCCTGCTGCTGTGGGGCCGCGGCGTCTTCTGCGGCTGGCTGTGCCCCTTCGGGGCCCTGCAGGACCTGGTCAACAAGGCCGCCCGCAAGCTGGGCGTGAAGCAGATCGAGGTGCCCTTCGGTCTCCACGAGCGCCTCTGGGCGGTGAAGTACATCCTCCTGCTGGGCCTGTTCGCGGTCTCGCTGCACTCGCTCGGCGCCGCCGAGCGCTACGCCGAGGTGGAGCCCTTCAAGACCGCCATCACCCTGCGCTTCCAGCGCGAGTGGGGCTTTCTGCTCTACGCCCTGGCGCTGGTGGCGATCTCGGCCTTCAACCACAAGTTCTACTGCCGCTACGTCTGCCCGCTGGGGGCCGGCCTGGCCATCCCCGCTCGCCTGCGGCTGTTCGACTGGTTGAAGCGGCACCGCAATGACTGCGGCAGCCCGTGCCAGATCTGCGCCAACGAATGTGAAGTGGCCGCCATCCACCCCGACGGCCACATCAATGCCAACGAGTGTCACTACTGTCTCGACTGCCAGATCACCTACCACGACGACCAGCGCTGCCCGCCGATGATCAAGCGCCGCAAGCGCTATGAGAAGGCGTCACGCCTGGCCGCGGGCAAGGGCGGCGTCGAGACCCACGACCCCGGCACCGCCGGAGACCGCAAGCTGCAGCGAATCCCGACTCTTCAGGAGGAGTAAGACCATGGGTGACAAGAAGAAAGAGATCGACAACCTCGGCCGCCGCCACTTCCTGCGCAACAGCGCGGTGACCGGCGTCGCCGGCGCCGGGCTCGCCGGCGGTTTCGGTGCCAGCGCGCTGATGAGCAGCCGCGAGGCGCACGCCGCCGAGAACGGCATCGAGGTCGCCCCCGGCGAACTCGACGAGTACTACGGCTTCTGGAGCGGCGGCCACCAGGGGGAGGTGCGGGTACTGGGCATTCCCTCGATGCGCGAGCTGATGCGCATCCCGGTCTTCAACGTGGACAGCGCCACCGGCTGGGGCATCACCAACGAGTCGAAGCGCATCCTCGGCGACTCGTCGCGCTTCCTCAACGGCGACTGCCACCATCCGCACATCTCCATGACCGATGGCAGCTACGACGGCAAGTACCTGTTCATCAACGACAAGGCCAATACCCGCGTGGCCCGCATCCGTCTCGACATCATGAAGACGGACAAGATCACCAGCATTCCCAACGTCCAGGCGATCCACGGCCTGCGCCTGCAGAAGGTGCCGCACACCAAGTACGTGTTCGCCAACGCCGAGCTGCCGATCCCGCAGCTCAACGACGGCCGCGACCTGGAGAGTCCCGACAACTACTTCACCATGTTCAACGCCATCGATGCCGAGAGCATGGACGTGGCCTGGCAGGTGATCGTCGATGGCAACCTCGACAATACCGATGCCGACTACACCGGCCGCTTCGTGGCCTCGACCTGCTACAACTCCGAGAAGGGGATGACGCTGGCCGACACCATGCGCGCCGAGCGTGACTGGGTGGTGGTGTTCGACGTCGAGGCCATCGAGGCCGCCGTGGCCGCCGGCGAGTTCGAGACCCTGGGTGACAGCGAGGTGCCGGTCCTCGACGGCCGCAAGGGCTCCAAGCTGACCCGCTACATTCCGGTGCCCAAGAACCCCCACGGCCTCAACACCTCGCCGGACGGCAAGTACTTCATCGCCAACGGCAAGCTCTCGCCGACCGTCTCGATCATCGCCATCGACAAGCTGCCCGCGCTGTTCGACGACGCCATCGAGCCCCGCGATACCGTGGTCGGCGAGCCCGAACTGGGCCTGGGGCCGCTGCACACCACCTACGACGGTCGCGGCAACGCCTACACCACGCTGTTCATCGACAGCCAGGTGGCCAAGTGGAACATCGAGGACGCCATCCGCGCCTACAACGGCGAGGAGGTCAACTACATCCGCCAGAAGCTCGACGTCCACTACCAGCCGGGCCACAACCATGCCAGCCTCACCGAGTCCAGGGACGCCGACGGCAAGTGGCTGGTGGTGCTCTCCAAGTTCTCCAAGGACCGCTTCCTGCCGGTGGGCCCGCTGCACCCGGAGAACGACCAGCTGATCGACATCTCCGGCGAGGAGATGAAGCTGGTCCACGACGGCCCCACCTTCGCCGAGCCCCACGACTGCATCCTGCTGCGCGCCGATCAGCTCAAGCCGAGCCGGACCTGGACGCGTGACGATCCGTTCTTCGCCGAGACGCGCGCCATGGCCGAGGCGGACGGGGTCACCCTCGAGAGCGACAACAAGGTGATCCGCGACGGCAACCAGGTGCGGGTCTACATGACCTCGGTCGCCCCGCAGTTCGGCCTGACCGAGTTCAAGGTCAAGCAGGGCGACGAGGTGACCGTGACGGTCACCAACCTCGACCAGGTCGAGGACCTGACCCACGGCTTCGTGATGGTCAACCACGGCGCCTCCATGGAGATTGGCCCGCAGCAGACCTCCAGCGTCACCTTCACCGCCGACAGGCCCGGGGTGTACTGGTACTACTGCTCCTGGTTCTGCCATGCCATGCACATGGAGATGACCGGGCGCATGCTGGTCGAGAAGGCCTGATCGCTATCGAACCCCGATAGCTGGCCAAGGGAGGGTAAGCCGTTTGCCTCATGGAATGAGAGGCACCGGGGGCAAACCATAGAGGAGGTCCTACGCCATGGACGACGTCGGTGGCGTACAGGGAAGTATTCACAGCGCCTCCTCGACGGTTTGCCCTCGGAACAGCCTCTAGCGATGACGGCCAAGCGTATTGCCCTCGGACTTTCCCGCTTGTTCGCGGAGAGATGCATGACCCGACGACAGACTCGCGTCGTCCCCCGACTCTTTCTCGTCGCCTGGCTGGTCGCGTGGCTGCCGGGCGACCTGCTGGCCGCCGTCTGGACGGCCAGCCCCGGCGAGCCGCTGCAGCCGCTGGTCGACCAGGCCAGCGACGGCGACCGCCTGCTGCTGCCCCAGGGGCGCTACCCCGGCCCCGTGATCATCGACCGCACGCTCACGCTCTCGGGCGAGCCGGGCGCGATCATCGACGGCGGCGGCGAGGGGCACGCCGTGGTGCTCGAGGCGCCGGACAGCGTGCTGGAGGGCCTCGCCATCGAGAACTGGGGGGCCAACCTGACCGACATGGACGCCGGCATCTTCGTCGCGGCAAGCGCCGCCGGCAGCGTGATACGCGACTCGCGCCTCACCGGCCCCGGCTTCGGCATCTGGCTGGACGGCGTGAGCGACGTGCAGGTCCTCGACAACGTGATCCGCGGCGACGCCGCGCTGCGCTCCCAGGATCGCGGCAACGGCATCCACCTGTTCAACGTCGCGGATGTCCGGGTGGAGGGCAACGACATCCGCCGCACCCGCGACGGCATCTACATCGACACCAGCCGCGACAGCCTGCTGCGCGACAATCACATGGCAGACCTGCGCTACGGCGTGCACTACATGTACGCCCACGACAACCGGCTGGTGAACAACGTCACCCAGGACACCCGCACGGGCTATGCGCTGATGCAGTCCAAGCGGCTGACGGTGATCGGCAACCGCTCGCAGGACGATCGCCACTACGGCATCCTGATGAACAACATCACCCACTCCACCCTGCGCGACAACCGCGTCAGCGGCATCCAGCAGCGCCGCGACGCCCAGGGCCAGGGGCTGGTCAGTGGCGGCGAGGGCAAGGCGCTGTTCGTCTACAACGCCCAGTACAACCGCTTCGAGGGCAACCGCTTCGCCGACAGCGACATCGGCATCCATCTCACCGCCGGCTCCGAGGACAACGCCGTGGTGGGCAACGCCTTCGTCGACAACCATCAGCAGGTGATGTACGTGGCCACCCGCCCCCAGGAGTGGTCCGAGGCGGGCCGGGGCAACTACTGGAGCAACTACCTGGGCTGGGATCTCGCCGGCGACGGCATCGGCGACACCCCCTTCGAGCCCAACGATGCCATGGACCGCCTGCTGTGGCGCTACCCGGTCGCCCGCCTGCTGATGCACAGCCCCGCGGTCCTGGCGCTGCGCTGGATACAGCGCCAGTTCCCGGTGTTCCGGCCCCAGGGGGTCAAGGACAGCGCCCCCCTGATGCGCGACCCCGACACGGCTGCCCCCGGCTTGACCCCACCCAACCTCGGAGACGCCGACGCATGACCGCGGTGATCGAATTTCACGGCGTGACCAAGCGCCACGGCGAGCTGGTCCGCCTCGACGCCCTCGACCTCTCGGTCGACGAGGGCGAGGTGCTGGCCCTGCTCGGCCACAACGGGGCCGGCAAGACCACCATCATGCACCTGATCCTCGGGCTGCTCTCGCCCAGTGCCGGACGCGTCTCGGTGCTCGGCGGCGCCCCGGACGGCGCCCATGCCGAGACCCTGCGCCGACGGCTGGGCTACCTGCCCGAGAACGTCAGCTTCTACGAGCAGCTCAGCGGCCGCGAGGTGCTCGACTACTTCGCCCGCCTCAAGCGCGTCGATCGCCGCCAGGTCGACACCCTGCTCGAGCGGGTCGGCCTCGGCGCCGCTGCCGGCCGACGCGTGAAGACCTACTCCAAGGGCATGCGCCAGCGCCTGGGGCTGGCCCAGGCGCTGCTCGGCGAGCCGCGCCTGCTGCTGCTGGACGAGCCCACCACCGGGCTCGACCCCGCCGCCACCCGCGACTTCTACGACACGGTGCGCGAACTGCGTGAGCGGGGCTGCACGGTGCTGCTCTCGTCCCACATGCTGCCCGGGGTGGAACCCTACCTCGATCGCGCCCTGATCCTGGGCGCCGGGCGCCGCCTGGCGCTGGGCGACATGGAGGCCCTGCGCCGGCAGGCGGCGCTGCCGCTGACCATCCGCGCCTGGGGAGCCATGCGCGACGACGACTGGCGGCACGGCTGGGAGGACCCGCGCATCGAGGCCCGCCCCGTCAACGGCCACGAGGTGACCCTCTCGGTGCCCGCCGATGCCAAGCTCCCCGTGCTGCGCCGCCTGACCGCCCTGCCCGAGGTGCAGGACATCGAGCTGCTGCCGCCGACCCTGGAACACCTCTACAGCCACTTCTCCGCCGGCCTCTCGCCCGCGCCACGAGGAGACGCCGAATGACCGCCATCCTGACCATCGCCGGCAAGGAGTTTCGCGACGGCCTGCGCAACCGCTGGGTGCTGGCCATCGCCCTGGTGCTGGCCCTGCTGGCCGTGGGCATCGCCTGGTTCGGGGCCGCGGCCAGCGGCGGCCTGGGCTTCACCTCGCTGGCCACGACCCTAGTCAGCCTGGCCACCCTGGCGGTGTTCCTGATCCCGCTGATCGCCCTGCTGCTGGCCTTTGACGCCGTGGTGGGCGAGCAGGAGGCCGGCACCCTGTTGCTGCTGCTCACCTACCCCATCAGTCGCACCTCGCTGCTGCTCGGCAAGTTCCTCGGCCACGGCCTGATCCTGGGCGCCGCGACGACGCTGGGCTTCGGTATCGCCGGGGCGGTGATCGCGCTGGCCGCCGATGGCGTGGCCCTCGCCGATCTCGCCGCCGGCATGGGCCTGCTGATCGCCAGCAGCGTGCTGCTGGGCTGGGTCTTCATCGCCTTCGCCTACCTGATCAGCGTCTGCGTCACCGAGAAGGCGCGGGCCGCGGGGCTCGCCCTGGTGGTGTGGTTCCTCTTCGTGCTGGTCTTCGACCTGGGGCTGCTGGCCCTGCTGGTCAGCGTCGAGCAGGGCGGTGACTGGCTGCCCTGGCTGCTGCTGCTCAACCCCATCGAGTGCTTCCGCCTGATCAACCTGGCCGGCGTCGAGGCGGCCCGCGGCTACATCGGCCTGACCGCCATCGCCGAAGGCGGCGCCTTCCGGCCCGCCGTGGTGGTGCCGATCCTGATGGCCTGGATCCTGGTCCCGCTGGGCCTGGCCCTGCTGCGCTTCCGCCACCGTTCGGCCTGAGGCCACCCCCATGCTCCGGAACCTTGCCATGCCCCGTGTCTGTCTCCTGCTGCCGCTGCTCCTCGTGCTGCTCACCGGATGCGGCGAGCCCGACCCCGAGGCCCTCGCCGCCCCGCTGCCCATCGAGGACGGCGACAGTTGTCACGTCTGCGGCATGCTGATCCAGGACTTTCCCGGCCCCAAGGGCGAGGCCTTCCTGAAGGGGCAGGAGACGCCGAGCAAGTTCTGCTCCACCCTGGAGCTCTTCACCTTCCTCAAGCAGCCCGAGAACGAGACCCGGCTCACCCACGCCTATGTCCACGACATCGGCAAGACGACCTGGGCGCAGCCCGCGGACGAGGCCTTCATACGGGCCAGCGAGGCCTGGTACGTGGTCGGCCACGAGCGCCGCGGCGCCATGGGCCACACCCTCGCCTCCTTCGCCGACCGCGGCGAGGCCGAGGCCTTCCGCGACGACCATGGCGGCCGGCTGGTGACCTATGAGGAGATCGACCTCGACCTGCTGGGACGCCTGGGGCGCGGCGAGCTGGGCGGGGCCGGGATGGACGCGCACACCGCCCACTGAGCGGGGCGCGCCGCCGAGGCAGGGCTATCGCAGTTACGAAAGCTGAGGGGCGCTGGGGGCAGGCCGACGAGGAGGTCCTACGCCAGGGATGGCGTCGGTAGCGCCCAGGGATGGGTTCACAGCGCCTCCTCAAAGCCTTGCCCCCAGATCAGCCCAGAACGATGGGAGCTATCTGCGATAGCCATGGCCGCCGAGGACCCAGGCGGGACAGCCCCGCCGCCGCGTGCTAGCCTCGGGCGCGTCCCGGTCCGAGGAAGCCCCTGTCATGCCCCGCCGTTCCCGTCTCGCCCCGCTCCTGCCGCTGTTCTCGACGCTGCTCCTGTCGGCGGGCCTGCTGCTGGCCGGCCCCGCCGCGGCCACGAACTACAACACCAGCGACGTCCGGGCCCATGGCGGCTGGCACTCCCTGGCCTTGTCGCTCGGCGAGGCGCACCACTTCCGCGCCATCGACCAGCAGAGCTACAGCGACGCGATCTTCAGCGTCAACGCCAGCGCCGGGGCCTGCGACCTGCCCTGGCTGGAGCTTCGCGTGGAGCTCGACGACTACCAGCCCGAGAGCGCCACGGTGAATCGCGTGCCCGCCGACCTGCGCGTCGATCACGCGCCCATCCACAGCGGCGATGCCGCCTTCGTCACCGAGCGCGGCGACCGCGGCTTCTACGTGCGCCTCGCACTGCCCGAACTGAACCGGCTGCTCGAGGAGATGGCCGACGGCGAGCTGCTGCGCCTGCGCCTGATGCGCGGCGAGGACGATCCCTGGTACATGGCTTTCGCCCTGGCCGGGGCCGGCGAGGCGATCGCGCGCATGCGCCGCCTCTGCGAAGAGGCGTCCGTCCCGGGCGGCGACGGGCGCGATCACTGACGGAGGGCACGATGGCCAAACTGCTGTTTCACTTGGGCAACGTGCCCGACGAGGAGGCCGAGGCGGTGCGTCGCCTGCTCGACGAGCACGCCATCGCGACCTACGAGACCCGCGCCGGCTTCTGGGGGCTCGGCGTGGCGGCCATCTGGCTGCGCGACGAGGCCCAGCGGGAGCGGGCCCGGGCGCTGATCGACGCCTACCAGCAGACGCTCGGCGCGCGGATGCGCGACGAGCGGGCGCGGCGCGCCCCCCCCCCCGCGGCGCCCCCCCCGTGGCGCCGCCCCCCGCGCCCACCCCGGCGCCCCCCGCGGCGGGCGC
>JAWWBV010000047.1:0-11296 GCA_033720795.1 Halomonas sp.
CCTGACGCTGATCCGCGGCTACTACGACATGGAGGCGCCCGGCGTGCAGTCGGTGATTGCGCGCCTCGAGGCGCTCCAGCAGCGCAGCATCCGCCCCGAGCTGCCCGACATCAGTGGCTCCCAGCAGGCGCTGGCGAGCTTCATCGAGCATCGCTTCGAGAGCCGCGCCGCCGACCAGGCCGAGGGCGGCCAGGGAGATGACGCATGAGAAAGCTGATCCTGATCGTGGTCCTGGGTCTCGCGCTCGGGGCGCTGTTCGGCCAGCTGATGATGTCGGTGCCGGGCTACTGGCTGGTGCGGGTGGGTGACACCTCCTACCAGACTTCCTTCTGGTTCGGCCTGGTCATCCTGCTGGCCGTGTTCATCGTGCTGCACTTCGGCCTGCGCCTGCTGATGCGGCTGACCCGGCCGGTCAGTCGCTTCAAGGTCTGGAACAGCCGGGCCCGCAACCGCACCGCCATGAAGCGCACCGTGCGCGGCCTGGTGGCGCTCGCCGAGGGGCGCTGGAAGCGTGCCGAGAAGGCCCTGGTCAAGGCCGCCGATGACTCCAGCACGCCGCTGGTCAACTACCTCTCCGCGGCCCTGGCCGCCCACTATCAGGGGCGCTACGAGCAGGCCGACACCCTGCTCAAGCGGGCGCACCTGAGCACCGAGGGCGCCGACACCGCGGTGGGCATGATGCAGGCCCAGCTGATGCTGGATCGCCAGCAGTACGAGGAGGCGCTGGCGATCCTGACCCGCCTGGACCGCCACCTGCCGAACCACCCCCAGGTCCTCAAGCAGCTCAAGCAGGCCTACCTCAGCGTCAGCGACTGGGACGGCCTGCGCCGCCTGATGCCGCGGCTGGGGGCGCAGCAGCTGATCTCTCCCGAGGAGCGCGCGCAGCTCGAGCTGCGCGCCTACCGCGAGCTGATCGGTCAGGAGGCGCGCAACCCCGGCGATATCGAGCGGGTCCGCAATCTCTGGGCCGACATGCCCGACTACCTGCGCACCAACAACGACCTGATCGTGCTCTATGCCGAGGCGCTGGTGCGCGGCGACCAGGAGGGCATCGCCGAGCGCCTGCTGCGCCACTCCCTCAAGGAGCACTGGGACAGTCGCCTGGTGCTGCGCTACGGCCTGCTCGATGTGGATGCCCGCCGCCAGCTGGTGGTGGCCGAGAGTTGGCTGCAGGAGCGCCCCAACGATCCGGACCTGCTGCTCACCCTGGGGCGCCTGGCGCTGCGCAACGCCTACTGGGGCAAGGCGCAGGAGTACTTCGAGGCCAGCCAGCGCCAGCGGCCCAGCGGCGTGGCCTGCGCGGAACTGGCCCGGCTCTATGCCAACCTGGGCGAGCACCAGAAGAGCCAGCTCTTCTACCGCCAGAGCGTCGAGCTGCTCGACAAGTCGCTGCCCTCGCTGCCGCAACCCACCGAGACACCCGGCTCGGCGGCGAAGACGGCCAAGGCGGCGTCCTGAACCACGCCCGACGCCGAGTCACCATGCTTGTCCCACCATGAAGAGGGGCTGCCGAAGGGCAGCCCCTCTTGCTATGCGCTACGCGGGTGCCGTGCGGGTGTCGCACGGGCAGCCGGCTTTCCGCCCGCGACGGCCCTCGAGGCTGCGCCCTTCTCTCCGACGCCGCGAGGCCCAGCCGCCCGACGAAACGACAGCGGGGTCGCCCATGGCGACCCCGCTGTCGAGACGGGCAGGCGCCGCGGGCGCCTGCGGGCGAGCGTCTAGACCTCGCTGTCGTTGGGCTGGCGGTGGTCGGGGTCGGCGATCTCCTGGACGCCGTGGCGGGTATCGTCGCCGTGGGCAGCTTCGGCGGGGCGTCGATGCGACGCGGCGTCCAGCATCCGCACGTTGGCCGCCGGCGAACGCCCCTCCTTGTCCTCGCCGAAGTACAGGGTGGTGTGCGGGAAGGGGATCTCGATGCCGGCCTCGTCGAAGCGCAGCTTGACCAGGCGGTTGTAGGCACGCCCCACCGCCCACTGGTCGCCGGGTGTGGTCTTGATGACCACCCGGATGTTCACCGAGCTGTCGGCCAGGGCCACCACGCCGGCCACGGTGAGCGGCTCCAGCAGCTTGTGGCCGTGCTCTTCGCTGGCCTGGAGGTCCTCGAAGGCCAGCTTGAGCTGCTCGATGGCCTCGTCGATGCTCTCGCGGTAGGCGATGCCGTACTCGCCGACATGGTTGCCGAACTCGCGCATGTAGTTGGAGACGGTGTCGACGCTGGAGAAGGGCACGATGTGGTAGGTGCCGGAGAGGTCGCGGATGCCCACCGAGCGGATGCTCAGCTTCTCGGCCGTGCCGGTGATGCCGCCGACCGTGACCACGTCACCGGTGTTCATGGCGTTCTCCACCTGGATGAAGATGCCGGTGATGATGTCCTGGACCAGCTTCTGGGCACCGAAGCCGATGGCCAGGCCCAGCACCCCGGCACCGGCGATCAGCGGGCCGATGTTGATGCCGATCTCGGAGAGCACGATCATCGCCGTCATGGTGATCAGGGCGATGGCCAGGGCGTTGCGGAACAGGGCCAGCAGGGTCTGGGCCCGCGCCGACGGCACGCCGCCGCCGGTCTCGGGGCTGAGCTTGTGCTCGATCAGGCTGGCCAGGCCCAGCCAGACCGCCGCGGCCACCACCAGGATCACGAACACGCTGGCGGACTTGCCGACGAGCTCGCGGCCGGCGGTGGAGGCATACCAGCCCGCCAGGTCGAAGGCCCCCCAGGCGCTCAGCACCACCATGATCACCGTGATCAGGATGATCGCACGGATGATGCGCAGGGCATTGGGCACGTAGCTGTTGAGGCGGGGCTCGAGCATCGGCAGCTTGCGCCGCAGGTCATCGGAGAGCCGGATCCGGCGCCCGATGGTCTGGGTCAGGAAGGACGACACCAGCATGCCCACCAGCACGGTCGCCAGGGTCTTGAGGGTGGCGAAGAGCACGTAGGGCAGGGCGTCCGCGGGCCGGGTCAGGGTCAGCACCAGCACCATCACGAAGTAGGCCAGGGCGAACAGGTGCCAGGTGCGCGCGAACAGCTGCAGGGAGACCCGGGTGGCGGCCATGCTCGCCTTCCGGGCCTTGTGGTCGAGGGCGTCACGCAGCCGCTTGCGGTTGCGTAGCACCACCACCACCGCGTAGAGGAAGGCGCCGATCATGATCAGGGTGCCGACGCTCTGGCCCAGGGTGGGGGCCAGATAGGCGCTGATCAGCGGCACCACCACCATCAGCCCGTAGCCCACCAGGCCGATGAGCCGGGCGATCCAGCGGTTCCAGTAGGAGGCCTCGTCGGCGGAGATCGGCAGCAGGCGCAGCCCCTCGTAGCGGGACGAGAACAGCATCCGCACGCCCGCCTTGAGCAGCTCGATCACCAGGAAGGCGTTGAGGAACAGGGAGGCACGGGTGGAGAGCTCGCCGGTCTCGCCGACCGCGAAGGTCGCGACCAGGTTGCCGCCGACATAGGCCAGCGCCACCACCAGTACGTCGATCACGGCGGCCAGGGCCACGCAGAGGACCAGCCGCAGCACCGGGTTGAGCCCCTGGCCATTGAGCGACCACTGGCTGATGCGGGTGAAGACCGGCTTGGCCAGCCTGCGGATGACCAGGAAGAGCACGAGGGTGGCCAGGATCACCAGCCCCAGGTTGATGGTCGCCTCGGTGAAGGCCGCCATGTCGAAGCTGCCGGCCGCCTCGGCGCTGCCCGAGAACAGCCCGGAGACCGCCTCCGCCACGTTGGACAGCTGGGTGCCGACGTCGCCGGCGATCCGGCTGGTGGCCTGGGCCAGCTGCCGAGGCAGGGAGGGCGTCTCGGCCTCGGCAGCGGTCGCCGTGCCAGCCGCCTCGGCCGCCGGGGCATTGGCGGCCAGGCCGCGCAGCTGCTCGATCAGCTGCTGACGGCTCTCGGCGTTCTCGAGCAGGTCGGCCAGGGTGGAGTAGGCCGGCGGCGCGTTGCCGGCGTCGGCTGGCTGGGCCTGGACCGGGCCGGCAAGGGCCAGCAGGGCCAGCAGCAGCCAGCCGCACAGGGCTGTCAGGGCTCGCATAGGATTCACGCAATGACCTCCGTCTCTTGGGGCGTTGGCGATGGGCTGTCGAAAAATCGGTGCATAATCGGCATGGTACGGGTTTGGTGCCACGTTCACGACCCGGCGGCCGCGCGGATATTTTTATGTACAATCATTGTACATCATGTCCGCCATCTGCCAATATTGACTCATCGCAGCGGCCTCGGGTCGCTGCCCCCTGCAAGGCAAGCATGCGATACTCTTGGCCACCCTACGGGGTGGCTTTTTTTGCGCAGGAGTCGAGACGTGGGCAAGGCATGAGCATCGAGCCGGTGACACTGCTCGCCGTGGCGGCCGGCGGGGGGCTGGGTGGCATGGCGCGCCTCGCCCTGGGCGAGGCCGTGGCGCGCCGCCTGGGTGCCGGCCTGCCCTGGGGGACCCTTGCGGTCAACCTCAGTGGCGCCCTGCTGATGGGGGGGCTCGCCGGCGTGCTGGGGCCGACGGCCTCGGGTCCGGGGTGGTCGCTTGGGGCCATCGGTCTGCTGGGCGGCTATACCACCGTCTCCTCCTTCAGCCTGCAGACCCTGACTCTCGCCCAGCAGGGGCGTTCCGTCGCCGCCGTGGCCAACGTCCTCACGACCCTGGTGGGGGGCTTCGCGGCGCTGCTGGCGGGTGCCTGGCTGACGGGTGGGCTCTCTTGATCGCCTGGCGCGCCTATGCCGCCGTGGGGCTCGGCAGCGCCCTTGGGGCGGCGCTGCGCTACCTCGTCGGGGTGGCGCTGGCCGGGCCGACCTTCCCCTGGGCCACGCTGGCGATCAATGGCCTCGGTTCGTGGCTGATCGCCGCCTTCGCCGCCTTCGCCGCCGACCGGGTCCACGGCCGGGTGGCGCGCTGGCAGACCTTCCTGGTCGCCGGCTTCTGCGGCGGTTTCACCACCTTCTCCCTCTTCGGCCTCGAGACGCTCTGGCTGCTGGAGGCCGGCCATGCCTGGCTCGCGCTCGGCTACGTGCTGGCGAGCGTGCCGCTGTGGGTGGCGGCGGCCTGGCTGGGACAGCGCGCCGGCCGGCGGGTGGCGGCGCGGGCCTGAGGATATCGCGCCTCGCCCCGGCGGTTCAGGCGGTGCGCGACGACACCCAGGCCCCGGCATCGGGGATGGTCATCTCGTAGTCCCGGTCGAGCCAGGGGGAGCTGACCATGAAGTCGGCACTCGCCGCGTTGCAGGCCACCGGGACGTTCCACAGCGCCGCCAGGCGCAGCAGCGCCTTGACGTCGGGGTCGTGGGGCTGCGGTGCGAAGGGGTCCCAGAAGAAGATCAGCAGGTCGAGGCGCTGCTCGGCGATGCGCGCACCGATCTGCTGGTCGCCGCCCAGGGGGCCGCTCATCAGGCCCTCCACCTCGAGGCCCAGCTGACGGGAGATGCGCGTGGCCGTGGTGCCGGTGCCGACCAGGGCATGGCCGGTGAGGGTCTCCTGCCAGCGGGCCACCCACTCGAGCAGTTCGTCCTTCTTGCCGTCGTGGGCCACCAGCGCGATGCGCTTGCGGGCCGGCAGGGTGCGCGTCACGTTGCGCGGCGGTCGGTGTGACATGTCCGTGCTCCTCCAGGGGCGGTACTTTTTATCGGATTACCATAACTTCCTTTAGGTAAGTTTACTACATCGTGAGGTGTCGCTGAGGCCGCGCCGTGGCCCGTGTCTGAAGGGTATCTCCCCCATTTGGCACATCACGGCCTTGATTTCGGGCAGAGGTGTGAAGGCATTGAGTCGCTCGATATGTTGTAAAGTTACTAAAAAGTTCTTGAGCGACGGACGAGACTGGTCCACATTATAGGGCACACGACGCGTGGCCCAACGCGCAGGGAAGGGCGTGCCGACGGGCTCGCCACGAGCCGGCCGCCCGCCAGGCCACCTCTCGCCCGTCGGCTCGGCCACGACCATAGAACGCACTGGACCGAGGAGAATAACGCCATGACGCTCAAGATCGCCATCAACGGCTTCGGCCGCATCGGCCGCAACGTGTTGCGGGCCCTGTACGAGAACGGTTACCGCCACCGTGTACAGGTGGTCGCCATCAACGACCTCGGCGACCCGGCCCTGAATGCGCATCTGCTGCGCCATGACACCGTGCATGGTCACTTTCCCTTCGCCGTCGAGCACGACGAGGAGAGCATGACCGTGGACGGCCAACGGATCGCCATCCTCTCCGAGCGAGACCCTGCCGCCCTGCCCTGGAAGGCCCTGGGGGTCGACCTGGTGATGGAGTGCACGGGCCTGTTCGTCGAGCGCGAGGCGGCCGCCAAGCACCTCGCGGCCGGCGCGGAGCGGGTGCTGATCTCCGCCCCCAGCCCGGATGCCGACGCCACCGTGGTGTATGGCGTCAACGAGGACGTGCTCACTCCCGATCACAAGGTGGTCTCCAACGCCTCCTGCACCACCAACTGCCTGGCCCCGGTCGCCAAGGCGCTCAACGACGCGGTGGGCATCGAGAACGGCCTGATGACCACGGTGCATGCCTACACCAACGACCAGAACCTCTCGGACGTCTATCACAAGGACCCGTACCGGGCACGCAGCGCCACGCACTCGATGATCCCGACCAAGACCGGCGCGGCGGCGGCGGTAGGGCTGGTGCTGCCCGAACTCGCCGGCAAGTTCGATGGCCTGGCGGTGCGCGTGCCGGTGATCAACGTCTCCCTGGTGGATCTGACCTTCAATGCCGGTCGCGACACCACCAAGGAAGAGATCAACGCCATCGTCTCCCGGGCCGCCGAGGCGTCACCGGTGCTGGCGGTCAACGCCCAGCCGCTGGTCTCCATCGACTTCAACCACGACGCCCACTCCTCGACCTTCGATGCCAACCACACCCGGGTGAACGGACGCCTGGTCAAGGTGATGGCCTGGTACGACAACGAGTGGGGCTTCTCCAACCGCATGCTGGACACCGCCCTGGCCATGCACGAGGCCACCGACCGCAAGCGCGACGTAGCCTGATGGACGGCCGTCGCTGACGGCGGTCCTCGCCCCACCCTGCGTTACCATGACGCCGGGCCACCTAAGTGGCCCGGCGTCGTCTCGTTCAAGGTTTGATGAAACCCAAGGAAGGATCATGTCACTCCCCGACTACTCCTGGCTGGCCTGGACCCTCATCGTGGTCTCCACCTATCTCACCGGTGTCTCCAAGGGTGGGTTTGCCGGTGGCTTCGGCACCCTCTCGGTGCCCCTGATGGCGCTGGCCATCGGGCCCATCGAGGCGGCCGGCCTGCTGCTGCCCCTGCTGCTGGTGATGGACGCCTTCACGGTGAGGGCCTGGTGGGGGCACCACGAGCGCGCCGAGGTGCGACGGGTACTGCCGGGCCTGGCCGTCGGAGTGGCCATCGGCACCCTGTTGATCGGCCGCCTGGAGGAGGATGGCGTGCGCCTGCTGCTGGGCGTGATCTCGCTGCTGTTCGCTGCCTACATGCTGCTCAAGCCGGCGGCGGGACGCCCGATCTCGGCGCGCTGGGCGCTGCCGGCGGGCATCGGCTGTGGCTTCACCAGCTTCCTGGCCCATGCCGGGGCGCCGCCGGTCAATCTCTACCTGGTCCCCCGGCGACTGACCAAGGAGGCCTTCATCGCGACCAGCGCGATCATCTTCGCCGCGGTCAACCTGATGAAGCTCGGCCCCTACCTGTGGCTCGGCGAGATCGACCTCACCAGCGCCTGGGCGTCGCTGGCACTGGTGCCGGTGGCCTGGGCCGGGGTCAGGAGCGGCCTGTGGCTGCAGCACCGGGTCAGCGAGCGGCTCTTCTACCGCCTGGTGATCCTGGCCATGGCAGTGGTCGGGGTCCAACTGATCGCCAAGGCGTTGGGGTGACAAAAAAACCCCGCCGAGGCGGGGCGAAGAGGTGCCAGAGCGGAGTGCTTTGCGGAGAAGGAGTTACCCGCTTACTGCTTGACGATCCAGTCGTGGTCCGGGTCGTTCTGAAATTTCCATTCGCGCTTGGGCCCGGCCATCACGTTGAGGTAGTAGAGCTCATAGCCATGCGGTACGCCGGCAGGATGATAGCCCCGCGGCACCATCACGCAGCAGCCGTTCTCCACGCTCATGGTCTCATCCAGCGAGCGGTCGTCGGTATAGACCCGCTGGAAGGCGAAGCCCTGTGACGGGTTCAGCCGAAGGTAGAAGGTCTCCTCGAGGATGGACTCCTCGGGCAGGTTATCGACGTCGTGCTTGTGGGGCGGATAACTCGACCAGTTGCCCGCCGGGGTGTACACCTCGACCACCAGCAGGCTGTCGGCCGGCTCGGACTCGGGCAGCACATCCTGGATGTATCGGGTGTTGCTGCCGGTACCCCGGGTGGTCTGCTTGATCTGGTCGGGGGTGATCAGACGGGCCTCGTGATTGCCATGCCCCGGGGCGCTGCACACCGCCAGTTCCAGGTCGGTGGTCGCCTCGACGCTATAGCTCACGCCATCGGGGAGGTACACCGCGTGGGGCGGCACCTTCTCGAAGATATCCATGCGTTCGCCGATGTCCTCCCAGCGATGCGCTCCGCTGGTCACGGTGGCGCGTCCGGAGAGCAGCACCAGGCAGTGCTCCCGGCCGCCGGTATGGCCTTCGATCTGCTGGCCCTTGGCCAGCCGATGCACCCGAAAGCCGACATGGTCCCAGCCGGCGGATTCCGGGGTCACCTCGAGCACCTTGCCCTGCTCGTCGGGCGCGTGGGGGCGTACCAGTAGCGATGTCATTGTTTCCTCCTTTGACGGCATCGAAGAAGCGGTGAGGCTCAGCGAATCTCGGCGAGGGCCACGGGACGATGTTCCCTCAACGAGCGGTGCGCGGCCTCGGCCAGCCGCAGGGCCTCCAGGCCGTCCTGGGCACCGGCCAGGGGAGCGCGCTGGTTCTGCCAGGCGTCGACGAAGTCGTCGATCTCGCGCGCATAGGCCGCGGCGTAACGCTCCAGGAAGAACCACTTGGGCGTCTCTTCCAGCTGGCCAGGCTCGCCAGTGAAGCGCAGGCGCGTGTCGGTCTCGTTCTGGGCCTGGAGCATGCCGGCACTGCCGAAGGCCTCGATGCGCTGGTCGTAGCCGTAGCAGGCCCGGCGCGAGTTGTTGATGTGGCAGAGCCGACCGCTGGCCGTGGTCAGGGTGACCATGGCGGTGTCCACGTCGCCGGCCTCGCCGATGGCCGGGTCGATCAGGCAGCTGCCGCTGGCCTGCACCTCGGCGATGGGCTCGTCGAGCAGCCAGCGCGCCATGTCGAAGTCGTGGATCATCATGTCGCGGAACAGCCCGCCGGAGGCGCCGACATACTCCGCGGGGGGCGGCGCCGGGTCGCGGCTGATGATGGTCAGTGTCTCGAGGGTGCCGATCCTTCCGGCCACCACGGCCTGCTTGAGGGCGGCGAACTGGGGATCGTGGCGGCGGTTGAAGCCCAGCGCACAGAGCACGGGGTGCTGCTCCAGTACCTTCAGGGCCGTGCTCGTCCGGGCGAGGTCGAGGGCGATGGGCTTCTCGCACAATACCGCCTTGCCATTCCGTGCCGCCCGCTCCAGGTATTCGGCGTGGGTCGGTGTACTCGACGCGATCAGCACGGCGTCGATACCGGCGTCCTCGAACACGGCCTCGGCACTCAGGACGCGTGCGCCATACTGGCCCGCGAGGGCCTCGGCCGATGCCGGATGAAAGTCGGCCACGGCGGCCAGGCTCACCTTGGGATTCCGGTCGATCGCCTGAGCGTGGACCTTGCCGATGCGTCCGGCACCGATCAGGGCGAGTTTCATGGCGTTTCCTCTGTGTCGTCGGTGAATGAAGAAGGGGAGAGGCGTCAGGCTCTTTCGTCATCGGCATCCGGCCGGGGGAGATCCCGCGCCCGGTCCTGTCGCACGCCCAGGGAGATGGCCAGGGTCTGGGCGAGGCACAGGGAGGCGGTCAGGCCGCGGAAGCTCTTGACCTCCGCCTCGTGCACGACCAGGGCGACATCGGCCAAGCGGCCGACCGGGCTGAGGTTGGAGTCGGTAATCACCACCAGCGGGATGCCTCTCTCCCGGGCCTGCTCGGCCGCCTGGCGGCTCTCCTCGGCATACGGCGAGTAACTCACCACCACCAGGGCGTCCTCGGGGCCGATCGCACGCACCTGCTCCCCGTACATCCCGCCCAGGCCGTTGACCAGGGCGGCACGCTTCTCGATGTGGTGCAGGGCATAGGTCATGTAGCTCGCCACGACGAAGCTGCGCCGCGCCCCCAGGACATGGATGGCAGAGGCTCGTTCGAGGATGTCCAGCGCGCGTTCCAGGCTGCGTGGATCGATCCGGCCCGGCAGCTGTTCCAGCACCTCCCGGTTGGCATCGGCGAACTCACACAGCAATTGCATGCTGTTCGGTGTCTCGCCGGTGGCGGAACGTACGGCTCGGATGCGTTCGGTGTAGTTGGGCAACTCGTCCACCAGTCGTGAGCGGAAGAGCTGCTGCATCTCCGAGAAGCCCTTGAAGCCGCAACTGTTGGCGAAGCGAATCAGGGTCGAGGGCGTCACTTCCGCCTCCTGTGCCAGCTTGGCCACGGTGGCGAAGGCAACCTCCTGGGGGTGGTCGAGCAGGAAGCGTGCCGTCTGCTGCAAGCGCCGGCTCAGCGATGGGTAGTCTTCCGTGATACGGGCTTCGAGCTCTTCGAAGCTCTTTGGCGTTTGATTCATGCAGGATTCCTCACCGTTGCCTAGCCATGGACGCTGGCTCCAAGTCTGAGGGCAGTCTAGACGCAATGGAATAAATATTCTATTTATACCAAAGTATAGAATATTCCATTTGTATTTATCCAGGATTGGAACCACTATTCCATTTGCCAGCGCACGTTGCGCGGATACACCACAACGATAACGACGAGGACTCTTCCCATGGCACGTCTTTCCCAATGGCTGCTTGCCTCGACCACCGCAGCCCTGCTGGCCGGACCGGCCCAGGCACAAGAAGACAACAACCGCTTCGTCATGGTCACCCACGGCGTTCCCTCCGACCCCTTCTGGTCAGTGGTCAAGAACGGCGCCGAGGAGGCCGCCGATCTGGTGGGTGCCGAGCTGGAGTATCGTGCTCCATCTACCTTCGACATGGCGAAGATGCAGCAGCTGGTCGATGCGGCGGTCGCCTCGAACCCCGACGGCCTGATCCTCTCCTTCACCGACGAGGATGCCCTGGGCAGCATCGTCCAGAAGGCCTCCAACAACGGCATTCCGGTCATCACCATCAATTCGGGTGGCGATGTCGCCGGGAAGTACGGCACCCGCCTGCACATCGGCCAGAGCGAGTACGAGGCGGGCAAGCAGGCCGCCGAACGCATGCA
>JAWWBV010000048.1:0-11180 GCA_033720795.1 Halomonas sp.
CGCGCCTAGCGGCGTTCCTTCATCATGGTGACGAAACGGTCGAACAGCGGCGACACGTCACGCGGCCCCGGGCTCGCCTCGGGGTGGCCCTGGAAGCTGAAGGCCGGGCGGTCGGTGCGCTCGATACCCTGCAGGGTGCCGTCGAACAGCGAACGGTGGGTGGCGCGCAGGGTGCTCGGCAGGCTCGCCTCGTCGGCGGCGAAGCCGTGGTTCTGACTGGTGATCATCACCTTGCCGGTGTCCAGGTCCTGCACCGGGTGGTTGGCGCCGTGGTGGCCATGACCCATCTTCACCGTGGCGGCGCCGCTGGCCAGCGCCAGCAGCTGGTGACCCAGGCAGATGCCGAACAGCGGGATCTCGGTCTCGAGGAACACCTCGATGGCCTTGATGGCGTAGTCGCAGGGTTCGGGATCGCCGGGGCCGTTGGAGAGGAAGATGCCGTCC
Organism: Halomonas sp.; assembly: GCA_033720795.1. Lineage (GTDB taxonomy): Bacteria > Pseudomonadota > Gammaproteobacteria > Pseudomonadales > Halomonadaceae > Halomonas. The sequence continues at coordinate 445 of JAWWBV010000048.1, forward strand.
GGGGCCATGGCCAGCACCTCGTCGGCCGGGGTCTGGGCCGGCACCACGGTCAGCCGGCAGCCGCGGGAGGCGAGCATGCGCAGGATGTTGCGCTTGGCGCCGAAGTCGTAGGCGACCACGTGGTAGGGGCGCTCCGCGGCCGCCGCATCGGCGTAGCCCTGGCCCAGGGTCCACTCGCCCTCGTTCCAGTCGTGGGACGTCTGGCAGGAGACCACCTTGGCGAGATCCATGCCCTTGAGGCCGGGGAAGGCCCGGGCCGCGGCCAGGGCGCGCTCCACGGCGTCCTCGCCCTCGGCCTCGCTGCCCGCCAGGATGGCGCCGTTCTGGGCACCCTTGTCGCGCAGGATGCGGGTCAGGCGGCGGGTATCGATGTCGGCGATGCCCAGCACGTTCTCGCCCTTGAGGTAGTCGGAGAGCGACTGCTCGGAGCGGAAGCTGCTGGCCAGCAGCGGCAGGTCGCGGATCACCAGGCCCGCCGCGGCGATACCGCCGGACTCGACGTCCTCGGCGTTGACGCCGGTGTTGCCGATATGGGGGTAGGTGAGGGTGACGATCTGTCGGGTGTAGGAGGGGTCGGTCAGGATTTCCTGGTAGCCGGTCATGGCCGTATTGAACACCACCTCACCGCTGGTTTGTCCATCGGCACCGATGGCCGTGCCGTGGAATACACTTCCGTCTTCCAGGGCCAGTATCGCGGGTCTGTTCAATGTTAGGTCCTCCCAAGTGTTAACCGCTCGTCAAGGAATGCCGTTCGCCGGGCCGCAAAAAAGCGGGACGAACCCGATGGCTAGACCGGTTTCATCCCGCTTGTTGTCATTCGCTCGGAATGCCTGGGCCGAAGCAACAAGCGCTGTGAGGGGGCTTTCGCCCGTGCGCCCGGCCAAAATTTTGGGGATATTACAGGAAACGACGCCCCGCGACTACCCCCGAGGCATTACCATCCAAGCCCGTCGCAGCTATCTGCTGGCTCGCTGCCTCGGCACGGAGCTACTCTGGCGACAAGCCTTCGAGGAGGCGCTGTGAATACCTCCCTGTACGCTACCTACGCCCTCCCTGGCGCAGGACCTCCTCTTCGGCTTGCCCCCAGCGCTCCTCACGCCGTGGGACGCGATGACCTGGGGCTATCCCTTCACTCCAGGCCCAGCACGTCCTGCATCGCATAGCGGCCGTTGCCCTGGCCGGCCACCCAGCGCGCCGCGCGCACCGCGCCCTTGGCGAAGGTCATGCGGCTACTGGCCTTGTGGGTGATCTCGATGCGCTCGCCCTCGGTGGCGAACATCACGGTGTGCTCGCCGACGATGTCCCCGGCACGCACGGTGGCGAAGCCGATCTCCTTGTCGGTGCGCGGGCCGCACTGGCCGACTCGCTCGAACACGCCGTACTCCTTGAGGGGACGCTCCAGGGCGTCGGCCATTACCTCGCCCATCTTGAGCGCCGTGCCGGAGGGGGCGTCGACCTTGTGGCGATGGTGGGACTCGATCACCTCGATGTCGTAGCCCTCGTCGCCCAGCGCCCTGGCCGCGGTCTCCAGCAGCTTGAGGGTCAGGTTGACCCCCACGCTCATGTTCGGCGCGAAGACCATCGGCACCCGCTCGCCGTAGCCGTCGAGCTCGGCGAGCTCGGCATCGTTCAGGCCGGTGGTGCCGATGACGATGCGCTTGCCGTGCTCGGCGCAGAAGGCCAGGTTGGCCAGCGTGACCCGCGGGGCGGTGAAGTCGATCAGCACGTCGAAGTCGTCGACGATGGCGCCGAGGCTGTCCGCCGCCGTCACGCCCAGCTTGCCGATCCCGGCCAGCTCGCCGATGTCGGCGCCGACCAGCGAGCTGCCCGGTTCGACGATGCCGCCGGCCAGGGTGGCCTCGGCGTCCTGCTGCACGGCGTTGACCAGGGTGCGGCCCATGCGGCCGGCGACGCCGACGATGGCGATACGGGTCATGCGGACTCCTGCGAATGCGATGGCTGCGAATAAGGGTGGCAGTATACCAGAGGGGCGCCCGCGCCGGGTGGTCGCCCCGCGGCACTCCCCCCACACTGGGCATATCGATGCCGAGGGCCGTCACCATGCCTGCACCGAGCGACCGCCTCCCCGCAGACCACCCCCTGCTGGCCCTGCTGCAGCGCCATGACCGCGTGCTGGTGGCCGGCGCCCCGGGCAGCGGCAAGAGCACCCTGGTGCGCGCCGCCGCGGCCACCCTGGCCGAGCGGGGCCAGGCGTGCCATGCCCTGAACGCCGACCCGGGACTGCCCGCCATCGGGCCACCCGGCGCGGCCTGCCTGGGCCGCTGGCAGGCGGGAGGATGGCGCCTCGAGGCCCTGGCCGCCCTGGCCACCCTGGATGCCGCCCGCTTCCGGCTGCCGCTGGTCCAGGCGGTCCGACGCCTGGCCGGGCAGGCCCCGGGGATGCTATTGCTGGACGCCCCGGGGGTGGTGCGCGGCGCTGCCGGGGCCGAGCTGCTGCCGGCGCTGGTGGAGGCCGCCGGCATCGGGGCCCTGTTGCTGCTGGCAGAGGAAAGCACCCCCTTCCCGCTCCAGGAGGAGTGTCGCGCCCTGGGCCTGGAGGCCGTCACGCTGGCGCCGGAGTCGCATGCCCGCCACCCCGGAAAGCGTCGACGCGTCCAGCGTCGCAGCGACGACTGGGACGCCTGGCTGGCGACAGCCGACGAGACCGTGCTCGCGCTGCCCTCGCTGGCGCTGACCGGTAACGCCCCGCCGCGCCACGTCCCCGAGGCCTGGGCGGGGCGCCAGGTCGGACTGCTCGATACGCGGGGCGACACCCTGGGGCTGGGCGAGATCCTGGCACTGGACGGTGACCGGCTGCGGATTCGCACGCCCAGGCTTGCCGGCAGGCCCCATGCCCTGGTGGTTCGCGATGCCCGTCGCGGGCGGGACGGCCAGCTGGGCACCGCCCGCCCCCACGCCGCCACCCTCGGCACGTCCGCGCCGGACGACATCCCCGCGCCCCTGAAAAACCGCGACGGCCCGCGCCCCCGGGCCGACCTCGGCACCGTCACCGCGATCCTGGTCAACGGCGTCTTCGGCGACCCGCTGTTGCACCTTCGGCTGCGCCATCAGTCGCGCAGCCTGCTGTTCGACCTGGGCGACCCCGGCCGCCTGCCGGCACGCCTCGCCCACCAGGTCAGCGACGTCTTCATCAGCCATGCCCACTTCGACCATATCGGCGGCTTCCTGTGGCTGCTGCGCTCGCGCATCGGCGAGTACCCGCCCTGCCGGCTCTACGGCCCGCCGGGGCTGGCGGAACACCTGCAAGGGCTGGTGAGCGGCATCCTCTGGGACCGGGTCGCCGAGAAGGCGCCCCGCTTCGAGGTCGGCGAACTGCATGGCGAGCGCCTCGTACGCCGGGAGATCGTCGCCGGCGAGGCGCGCCCCAGGCCCCTGCCCGAACGCCCGGCCCCCGACGGCCTGCTACATAAGGAGCTCGGCTTTCGCGTGCGGGCCACGACCCTCGACCACGGCACGCCGGTGCTGGCCTTTGCCCTGGAGACCGACCGGCAGGTCGCGGTGCGCCGGGAGCGGCTGGAGGCCCACGGCTGGCCGCCGGGCCCCTGGCTCGGCACGCTCAAGCAGCATGTCCTGGCGGGCGAGGGAGAGGCCCGGGTCCGGCTGCCGGACGGCACCACCCGGACCGCGGCCCGACTGGCGGCGCTGCTGCTGATGACACAGCCGGGGGAGCGGCTGGTCTATGCCACCGACCTGGGCGACACCGCGGCGAACCGACGGCGCCTGGTCGCACTGGCGCGGGGCGCCCGGGTGCTCTTCTGCGAGGCCCCCTTCCTGGAGGCAGAGGTGGAGCAGGCCCAACGCACCGGCCACCTGACCGCCCGGGCCTGCGGCGAGATCGCCGCGGCCGCCGGGGTGGCGCGACTGGTGCCCTTCCACTTCTCGCGGCGCCATATCACCGACGCCCGCCGCCTTCACGACGAGATCCGCCTCGCCTTTCCCCGCGGACCTGCAGACGATGACGACGCCGACTAGCCGCCGGCGCGACCGTGGCGCATCAGCAGCGCGATCGCCACCACCACCAGCAGGCTGCCCGGCAGCCAGACCCAGTCGATGCGCCCCGGTTCGCGGACGAACAGCAGCAGCATCGAGACGAAGGGCACCAGGTAGCTGTAGGCGGTGACCGCCCCCGGCGTCAGCACCGCGGTGGCGCGCTGCAGCAGCCAGAAGGTCAGGGCGCTGGAGAAGAGGCCCAGATAGACCAGTAGCAGCAGGTCGCGGCCGGTCATGGTGGCCAGGTGCGTCACCGGCTCGACGGCAAGGCCCGCCAGCCCGACCAGGAGGGCGCCGAGTCCCAGGCTCCAGAAGGTGCGCACCGCGGCCGAGGCGGGCAGGCGCCCGGTCGCCAGCCCCCACTTGCTGAGCACCGGATAGAGCGCCGTGGCCAGGCAGCCGAGGAAGAACACGGCCTCGCCGATGCCGAACCGCAGGCGATCGTCCTGCCCCAGGGACTCGGCGATGGACAACCCCAGGGCGCCCGCCGCGCCGAGCGCCAGGATCCCCGGCAGCCGCCAGCTCAGCCGCTCGACCCCGAAGCCCGCGCCGAGCAGGAAGGCCAGCAGCGGCACCGTCACGAACAGGGTGGCCATGGAGAGCGCCGTGGCATGATGCGCCGCCCAGAACATGGCGCCGAAGAAACCGGCCAGGCACAGCCCCATCAGGGCGTAGAGCGGCAGGGCCTGCGCGCCGGGCAGGAACCCCGGCGAGCGCCAGACCAGCCACCACAGCCCCGCACAGGCGATCAGAAAGCGCAGCGCGGTCAGCGACAGTGGCGGCAGCTCGCTCATCACCCCCACCGCGGGGAACGAGAGTCCCACCAGCACCGCCCACAGCAGCATGCCGAGGTGGGCGGCGCGGGCCGAGCGCGGCGCGTTCAATTTTCCCAGACGATCTCCAGGGTGACGCCAGCGAGCCCCTCGAGGGCGGCATTCACCTTGCCCTCCAGGCGATCCAGGCTCTCGTCATCCAGCGTCTCGACGGCCACGATCAACCGGTCCGGCTGTGCCTGGAGCAGGCAGCTGCCCTCGTCGAAGGTGACCCGCGCCTGGGTCTCCTCGCGGTCGATCGGCCGGGCATCGGCCCAGTCCCGGCAGAGGCGCTCGACCAGCCCCTTGGCATCCTCGGCGGGAATCTCGGCTCGTGAAATCGGCATGGGGGTCTCCGTGCTCCTCGGACATGAGCCTCCAGACTATGACGCGAGCCCCCGCCAACGCCACCCCCGCCGTGACGCAGTCGGACGGCGCCGGTATCTCGCGATACCGGCGCCTGGCGTAACAGCGTTGGCACGCTTTTCTTCGATCGCACCGCGCCCGGGCTACGCTGAGGACCGAGGCCACCGACCGGGAGGACAGGGAGATGCTCGTCAACTGCGTAGCCTATGAGCAGGGTCGCCGCCTGTGCGATATCACGCCAGAGGAGATCCACGCCCACCTGGACCAGCCCGAGCGCTTCGTATGGGTGGCGCTGCACGATCCCGACGAGGCCGAGATGACACGCTTCCAGGCGATCTTCGGCTTGCACGAGTTGGCCGTGGAGGATGCCCTGAACGGGGGCCAGCGGCCCAAGCTCGAGGAGTACGGCGAGGCGCTGTTCGTGACCATGCACATGGTCACCCTGCGCGACGACCAGCTGGAGACCGGCCAGGTGGCGGTGTTCGCCGGCCCCGGCTACGTGCTCTCGGTGCGCCACCATCCGGGCCGAGGCTTCGCCGAGGTGCGTCGGCGCTGCGAGCACGAGCCGAAACTGCTCAAGCACGGTCCGGCCTTCGTGATCTACGCCCTGATGGACACCATCGTCGACCGCTACTTCCCGGTGGTCGAGGCCCTGCAGGCCGAACTCGAGAGCATCGAGGACCAGATCTTCGTCAGGGGTTCGGCCCGCGCCAGTCTCGAGCGACTCTACCAGCTCAAGCGCCAGACCATGCGACTCAAGCACGCCGCCATGCCCCTGGGCGAGGCGGTGAGCCACCTGTTCGGCGGCCGGGTGCCGGCGCTGTGCCGCAAGACCCGGGAGTACTTCCGCGACGTCTACGACCACCTGAGCCGCATCGAGGCGGCGGTGGACACCATCCGCGAGATGACCATCACGGCGATCCAGGTGAACCTCTCGATGGTGGCCATCGACGAGGGCGAGGTGCACAAGCGGCTGGCGGCCTGGGCGGCGATCTTCGCCGTGGCCACCATCCTGGCCGGCATCTGGGGCATGAACTTCGCCCATATGCCGGAGCTCGACTGGCGACTCGGCTATCCCGTGGCGCTGCTGATCATGGGGCTGGCCTGCGGCGGGCTCTACCGGCGCTTCCGGCGCGCGGGCTGGCTGTAGCCCTTCCCCACCACCTCGACGACGACGAGGGATTCGGCCATACTAGCCGCCGCTTGCGAATACGAACGATACGCAGGAAGCCAACGAGATACGCTTGCGGCAAACCGCCGGACAGCGCGGGCCCACCGGGCGTCGAAACGACCCATCCACGAGTACGAATTCCGCACATGCAAAACTCACTGCTCAACGCCGTCGGTGGCACGGCCCTCGCTCTCGGTTGTGCGGCCGCTCAGGCCGAGCCGATCACCATCACCGATGTCGCCGGCCGCCAGGTCACCGTCGACGCCCCCGTGGAGCGGATGATCCTCGGTGAGGGGCGCCAGATCTACCTGCTGGGCGCGCTGCAACCGGAAGACCCGTTCGCCAGCGTGGTGGGCTGGCGCGAGGACTTCTCCCAGGCCGACCCGGACAACTACGCACGCTACGCCGCCAGGTTCCCCGAACTGGCGGAACTGCCGACCTTCGGTGGCTTCAAGGACGGTACCTTCGACGTCGAGCAGGCCGCCGCCCTGCAGCCGGACGTGGTGCTGATGAACCTCGAAGCCAGGGCCGCCACCGAGGATGCCGCCTATGACGACAAGCTGGCCGAGCTCGGCATCCCGATCGTCTACGTGGATTTCCGCGAGGACCCGCTCGCGCACACCATCCCCTCCATGCGCCTGATGGGTGAGCTGATGGGCGAGGAGGCGGATGCCGAGGCCTTCATCGACTTCATCGAGGCCCAGATGGCCCGCGTCACCGAGACGATCGCCGCCGCCGACCCGGAGCGACCGAAGGTCTTCGTCGACCGCGCCGGCGGCTATTCCGAGGACTGCTGCATGAGCTTCGGCCCGGGCAACTTCGGCGAATACGTCGAGATCGCCGGGGGCACCAACATCGCCGACGGTATCATCCCGAACACCTTCGGCTCGCTGAACCCCGAACAGATCATCGCCGCCGATCCCGACCACGTGGTGGTCACGGGGGGGAACTGGGAGGCCTACGTGCCCGGCGGGGCCTGGGTGGGCGTGGGGCCCGGTGCCGACATGGATGCGGCCCACGCCAAGCTCGAGGCGCTGACCGAGCGCACCGCCATGACCGGCATCGCCGCCGTGGAGGACGATAACTTCCACGCCATCTGGCACCAGTTCTACAACAGCCCCTACTACTTCGTCGCCGTGCAGCGACTGGCCAAGTGGCTGCATCCGGAGCTGTTCGATGGGCTCGATCCCGAGGCGACGATGGAGGAGCTGCACGCGCGCTTCCTGCCGGTGGACTACGAGCCGGGCTACTGGCTCTCGCTGAAGGACCGCTGAGATGCACGCCGGAACGAGCGCAGCGCCGACCCCGCAAGCCGCCCCCTCCGCCGCGGAGGAGCGCGGCTTCTACCGTGCCCTGGTGCTCCGCCGCCAGCTGATCCTCGCCGCCCTGACGCTGGCGCTGTCCCTGAGCCTGTGCGTCGACCTCGCCCTGGGACCAGCCCGCTTCGGCCTGGACGAGGTGATCGCCGCGCTGGTCACCCCCGATGCCGTAAGCCAGCAGGCCAGGGTGATCCTGTGGGAGATCCGCATGCCGGTGGCGCTGATGGCACTGGTGGTGGGTGCCAGCCTCTCAGTGGCCGGGGCCCAGATGCAGACCATCCTCAGCAATCCGCTGGCCAGCCCCTTCACGCTGGGCATCTCCGCCGGGGCGAGCTTCGGCGCCGCCCTGGCGCTGGCCTTCGGCGTGGCGATCGTGCCCGCAGCGGTCGACTACGTCATCCCGATCAACGCCTTCGTCATGGCCATGCTGACCGCCTTCGCGATCCATGCGCTGAGCATGCGGCGCGGCGTGACGATCGAGACCATTGTGCTGCTGGGCATCGCCATGGTGTTCATCTTCAACGCCCTGATGGCGCTGATCCAGTTCTTCGCCAGCCAGCAGGCCGTCTCCGCGGTGGTGTTCTGGACCATGGGCAGCCTGACCAAGGCCACCTGGCCCAAGCTGTGGATCGCGCTCGGCGTGCTGGCCGTGGTCCTGCCGCTGCTCGCTCGCCATGGCTGGGCGCTCACCGCCATGCGCCTGGGCGATGCCAAGGCCGAGAGCCTGGGAGTGAAACCCCGGGCGCTGCGCCTCGAGGTGCTGGTGCTGGTCTCGCTGCTGGCCGCCATCGCGGTGGCCTTCGTCGGCACCATCGGCTTCATCGGCCTGGTCGGGCCACATATCGCCCGCCTGCTGCTGGGCGAGGATCAGCGCTTCTTCCTGCCCGGCGCGGCACTGTGCGGGGCCCTGATCCTCTCCGTCGGCTCGGTGCTGTCGAAGGTGCTGATTCCGGGCACCATCATTCCCATCGGCATCATCACCTCGCTGGTGGGCATCCCCTTCTTCCTGTTCCTCGTCCTCAGCCACAAGAAGGCCTCATGGTAACGCTGACGCTCGACCACCTGTCGGCCCGCTACGGGCGGCGCCGGATCCTCGCCGAGGTCACCACGCCCGCCTTCTCGGGCGGCCAGGTGGTGGCCCTGCTCGGCCCCAACGCCGCCGGCAAGTCCACACTCTTCCGGCGCATTCTCGGCCTGCTCGACGGCGAGGGCGAGGCCCGCATCAGCGGCGCCACCACCGAGCGCCCCGTGGCCTACATGCCCCAGGACACCGGCGCCAACGCGGTGCTCACGGTCTACGAGTCGGTGTTGCTGGCGCGCATGCAGGGGCGCAGCCTGAAGGTCCGGGCCGAAGACCTTCGCGAGGTCGAGCGCGCCCTGGAGGACCTCGGCATCGCCCAGCTCGGCGAGCGCGACATCGGCGATCTCAGCGGCGGGCAGCGACAGCTGGTGGGCGCGGCGCAGGCGCTGGTGCAGGCCCCGGAGATCCTGCTCCTCGACGAGCCCACCTCGGCGCTGGATCTGCATCGCCAGATCAGCCTGCTGTCGATCCTGCGACGGCTGGCCCGCGAGCGGGAGATGCTGGTCATCGCGGCCCTGCACGACCTGGGCCATGCCCTGCGCTTCACCGACCAGGCGATGGTGCTCGAGAGCGGCCGACTAATGGCCTGCGGGCCGACCGAGCTAGTGGTCACCCCCGAGCTTTTACGCCGCGTCTACCGGGTGGACGCCCGCATCGAACCCTGCTCGAAGGGCCGCCCCCAGCTCATTGTCGAAGCGGCCGTGTAAGCCCTCGCCTCCCCTCGAGCGCCGCCAGCCCGGCCCCGCCGAGCACCAGCGGCAGGGCCACCAGGAACCCGCCGGAGAGCGGCAGCCCGAAGATCAGCAGGTCCGCCAGCACCGGCCAGATCAACGCCACGTACTCGAACGGCGCCAGGCGCGAGACCTCGGCGAAGCGCAGCGCCAGGGTCATGCAGATATGCGCCGCGCCACCGAAGAGGCCCGAGAGGATCAGCAGCCCCAGGGTCGGTCCCGACACGGCCACCCAGCCCAGCGGCAGGGTGGCCAGCCCCGCCAGGGTGGTGACCAGCACGAAGTAGAAGGCGATGGAGGCCGGCGTTTCGGTGCGCGAGATGCGCCGCACCGTCACCAGCGCCCCCGCGGTCAGCAGGGCGGCAAGAATGCCCAGCGCGTAGCCCAGCACGCGACCGTCCGCCCGGGCGTGCCCCAGGTCGGGCACCACCAGGGCCGCCACACCGCCCAGCACCAGGGCCAGGGCCGCCGCCCGGTGCCGGCTGAAGCGCTCGCCCAGCAACAGCACGCCGCCGACCGCCATGGCCACCGGGGCGAGCTGCGCCAGCAGCGTCGCCTCGGCGACCGGCAGCCGGGCCACGGCGGCGAAGGAGGCGAACATCGCCGCCGCCCCCAGGCCCGAGCGCAGCAGGTGCCCGAGCGGGCGCCGCGTGGCCAGGGCCCGGGGAAACTCGCGCCGCCAGACCATGAACGCCACGATGGGCAGCAACGCGAACGCCGAGCGGAAGAACACGGTCTGCCCGAGCGGCACCGCCGCCGTGCTCGCCGCCTTGACGCACACCATCATCCCGGTGAAGAGAATGCCTGAAAGCAGCCTGAGCAGGATGCCGGCCAGCGTCCGATCAGCGACGTCGTTCATGAGGGTCCTTGTGTATGGGTCTGAGGGGAAAACGGGGCGATCACCCGGCGCGAGGACCGGCGACCCCCCCCCCCGAGCCGACGGCGCCACCAGGGCTTATCGCCACGCCTCGCTGCCAGGCCCGCCATGGTACACCGCTATCGGGAATGATTCCCATCCCGCATGCCCCAAGGCGCCTGATCGCCGGCATCGTTGAGCCGGGCATCACGACACGAAAAGGCCCCGCCTCCTCTCGGAGCGCGGGGCCTCGTCGATTCTTGGGGGACCGCCCTTAGGGCTTCATGTCCTCGAAGAACTTCTTCACGCCGTCGAAGAAGCTCGACTTCTTCGGCGAGTGATGGCTCTTGCTGCCCTCCAGGCTGTCCTGGAAGGCGCGCAGCAGGTCC
>JAWWBV010000049.1:0-11151 GCA_033720795.1 Halomonas sp.
CCCTCCAGCCCCAGCTTGCCCAGGCTGATGAGGTAGTAGCTCATGACGATGATCGAGAGTCCCTCGACCGCCTTCTGGATCTTCAGCTGGCTGCTGGTGCGCTCGTTGAGGCTCTGCAGGATCTCGGAGTTCTGCTCCTCGATCTCCACCTGGGCGCGGGTGCGCAGCAGGTCGTTGAGCCGCGCCACGCTCTCCGCCAGGCTCTCCTGGCGCTGGTTGATGGCGGCGCAGTAGTGCACCGTCGGCCGGAAGCGGCGCAGCATGAAGGTGCCCAGCCTCGGGCGGTCTCCGAGGCGCTCCTCGCGCAGCTCCTCGATGCGGGTGAAGACGATCCGCGCATAGGCCTCGGTGGCGCTGAAGCGCTGTCGCGAACGGGCCCCGCTGCGCTCCAGCCGCGCCGAGAGCGCGGAGATGGCCGCGAGCAGCGGCCGCGGGCTCTCCTCCTTGCCGTGGGTGTTGCGCTCCGACAGCTCGCCGAGCTCGAGCTCGTAGTCGCGAAGCTCCAGGCTCAACTCCTTGGCCACCGGCAGCGCCAGCGAGGCCATCATGCGGTAGGTCTCGATCTCCAGCAGTCGGCGGGTCATGCGCCCCAGGCGGAAGGCGTTGAGCCCCCGGTTGACCAGCAGCAGGCGGTTGAGCCCGGCCGCCGTGAGCCGAAAATCGCTCCACACGGTGGCATCGCCGCCGCCGACGCTGGAACCGGCAGGGTCGCGAAAGCCATAGTGCTCGGCATGACCCTGCCAGGTCGCCTCCGATTCAACCAGGATCAGGCTGGCATTGATCAGGGCCTGGTGATGCGCGGCGACGATCCTCCCCAGCGGCGCGGGCGGTGCCGGCCACGGCTCGCTCTGGCCGACGGGCCTCGGCACCAGCAGGGTCAGGGTGAAGAACTCGGTGTGGCGCTCCCACTTGAGGGTCTGGTCGCCGAGATCGATGATCTCCTGGGCGGCCTCGCGATCGGGCGTCCGGCCGGTGACTTCGGCGATCCGGTCGAGGATGTCCGCGGCGATCTCGCCCTCGTCGAGAAAGGCGTAGTGGTGGAGGTGGGCCGGCTCATCGAAATAGATCGAGGGCCGGGCATGGAGCTCGTTGTGCAAGCGTGCGCGTTGTGGGTGCATGTCGAAGCCTGGAGAAAGAAGGGTCCACGAGACTAGAGCCTGTGGGAAGCCAGGCCAAGCGCAACGCGTCAACGTGACGGCTGGCGGACGGGCCTCACAGCCACTTCTTGCGCCGAAACATCCACAGCAGGGCGAGGCCGATGACCAGCATCACCCCCAGCACCACGAAATAGCCAAAGCGATAGGCGAGCTCCGGCATGTTGGCGAAGTTCATGCCGTAGATGCCGGCGAGGAAGGTCAGCGGCACGAAGATGGCGGTGATCACCGTGAGCACTCGCATGGTGATGTTGAGCTGGTGCGAGGAGAGCGAGATATAGCCGTCGACCAGGTCGCCGCAGATGTCGTAGTACATCTGCGTCAGGCTGTGCAGGCGCTCGAATCGCTCATGGACGTCGTTGATGGCATGCAGGGTGTCTTCGTTATCGCGGGGCAGGTGCGAATAGTCGTAGGCGGTCAGCTCCTGGGTGATCCCCACGTGGTAGTTGAATACCCGGCGCATCTTCACCAGCCGCGAGCGATAGGCGATGACCCGGCGCATCAGGGCATCGCTGCCGTCGTCGAGCAGCGCATCCTCCAGGTCGCTGAGGGCATTCTCGAACTGGAGCAGGCTGTCGAGATAGAAGCCGGCGGAGACGTACATGACCTTCAGCGCCACATGCTCGGGTGAGCGGCGCAGCAGCGCCTCGCCTTCGTGGACCATCAGGCGATCGATGCTCAGTGCCTTGCCGGGGTGCAGGCTGATCAGGTACCGCTCGCCGAGGAAGAAGGCGACCTGCTGAGGCTGGAAATTGAGCTCGGCATCGAAGGAGGAGATGCCCCGATAGAGGACCAGGGTGTGCGTCTCGAACTCCTCGACCTTGGGCGGATGTCGCTCACGCTCGGCATCGTCGATGGCCAGCGGATGACAGCCGAAGGCCTCGAGCAGCTCGCGCGCACGTTCCCGCCGCTCGCCCTGCATGTCGATCCAGATGCGGCTCTCGGGATTGTCGCGCCAGCGAGCGATCAACTCCTCCCCGCCCCTCGTCACCTGGCCATCGGTTTCCAGCAACAGCACGCGGATCTTCATGGCGTTCTCCTCCAACGCGGCCATGCCGACGACACACGGCCTTGAAGGGGCATCAGCGCCGCACGGAAGGCGTCATGAGACATGGCTCGGCCGACCCCGACATGAATCGCGACAGGCATCCGGCGACTCAGGGCTGGCGCTCGTCGGCGGCCTTGAGGCGATAGAACTCGGCAACGACCTCATCCATGGCGGCGGCGTCGTAGTCGCACAGGCCGCTGACCACCAGCTTCTTGGAGCCGCTGCCGACTGTCTCGCCGCCGGCGGTGATGCGAAACTCCAGCAGCGCATCGCCGCGCTTGCCGGCCACCGACAGCGAGGAGTCGAGGAGTTCGAGGCCCGGCAGGCGACCGTTCAGCCGCTCCAGCGAGAAGCCCATGCTGTCGTAGATCACCAGCGGGCGACGCGGGTTGAACATGACCCCCTGCTCTTCCATCAGCGGCTTGAGGTAGTGGGGGAAGTTCTTCCCCGAGAAGGCCACGTAGCAGCGGGTGAAGGCCTCGATCACGGCCTCGTCGTGGGTCGTCTCGCCGCTGCGGGACACCTCCAGGTAGCCCTTGCCGTGCTCGTCACAGACACGGATCAGGCCGCTGTCATCCTCGCGGAAGCACAGCGGCACACCGTCGCCGACCATGCTCAGGAAGCGAAAGCTCATGGTCTGGGAGAGCCCATAGCGCGACAGCACCAGCGCGAACAGCAGGTCGCCGGGCACGCAGAAACGCCGGGCATCGACGTTGTGGATGGGGTTGAAGTCGCCGGCGACGCGCTTGGCGAAGCGGCTGGCCTGATCGGCGGAGATCCGGATCCAGCCATCCGTGCGCGTGTGGAAGTCGTCAAGAAACATGTGTCGTGAGCCTGCCCCGAGTCATTGGCAATCCATGGTCTCCGGCAGCGGCCGGAAAGGGCAGATGATGCCACAAAATAACGGCCTGCGCGGCCTGCCGCCAGGGCAAATCTGCGCCTTCCAGCGGGTTCTTGACTCATACCAAAGATGCACGGGGTAATAAAGAAGGAGCACACTGCGCTGCAGCACGCTGTGATAAGATCGATTCACTTTTACACCCTTCCCGCCACCTTCTGCCTCAGGATGATTGCAGCCATGCTGACCACCTGTCGTACCCCCCACTGGCCGCGGCAATTCGCCCGCTGGCCGGGCATGCTGATGCTTGCCCTCCTCGTCCTTCTCGTCAGCGGACCGGCGTTCGCCGTCACCGGCGAGCTCGACCTGACCGGCTCCTTCGTGGGCCTGCTCGCCGTCGCCATCTTCGTGCTCGCCTACGCCCTGGTGATGGCCGAAGAGAAGATCCACATGCGCAAGTCGAAGCCGGTGCTGGTCGCCGCCGGCATCATCTGGGCGCTGATCGGCTGGGTCTACGTCAAGGCGGGCATGCCCACCGAGTCCGAGCACGCCTTCCGCACGACCCTGCTCGAGTTCACCGAGCTGATGCTCTTCCTGCTGGTGGCGATGACCTACATCAACGCCATGGAGGAGCGTCGCGTCTTCGACGCCCTGCGCTCCTGGATGGTCCGCAAGGGCTTCAGCTACCGCATGCTCTTCTGGATCACCGGCGTGCTGGCCTTCATCATCTCGCCGATTGCCGACAACCTGACCACCGCCCTGCTGATGTGCGCCGTGGTGACCAAGGTGGCCGAGGGCGACAAGCGCTTCATCAACCTGGCCTGCATCAACATCGTGGTGGCCGCCAACGCGGGGGGCGCCTTCAGCCCGTTCGGCGACATCACCACCCTGATGGTCTGGCAGGCCGGCATCGTCGAGTTCTACGAGTTCTTCGAACTGCTGATCCCCTCGCTGATCAACTTCCTGATCCCGGCCGTGGTGATGAGCATCTTCATCAAGAACCGCAAGCCCGACAGCCTGGAAGAGGACGTCTGGCTCAAGCGCGGCGCGCGGCGCATCATCGCCCTGTTCCTGCTCACCGTGGCCACCGCCGTGGCCTGCCACACCCTGCTGCACCTGCCGCCGGTGCTGGGCATGATGACGGGCCTTGGCTACCTGCAGTTCTTCGGCTACTTCCTGCGTCGCACCCTGCCCCGCTCCCTGGAGCGCAAGCGCACACGCTACAGCCAGCGAGGCGACTGGAAGAAGCTCGAGAGCCTGGGCAGCGTGGTGCCCTTCGACGTCTTCAACCGCGTGGCGCGCGCCGAGTGGGACACCCTGCTGTTCTTCTACGGGGTCGTCATGTGCGTCGGCGGCCTGGGCTTCATGGGGTACCTGGGCATGCTCTCCGACGCCCTCTACACCGGCTGGAACGCCACCGGGGCCAATATCACCCTGGGCGTGCTCTCGGCGGTGGTCGACAACATCCCGGTGATGTTCGCCGTGCTGACCATGGAGCCCGACATGTCCCATGGCCAGTGGCTGCTGATCACCCTGACGGCCGGCGTCGGCGGCAGCCTGCTGTCGATCGGCTCGGCGGCCGGTGTGGCGCTGATGGGCCAGGCCCGCGGCAACTACACCTTCATGGGCCACCTGCGCTGGAGCCCGGTGATCGCGCTGGGCTACATCGCCAGCGTCATGGCCCACCTGTGGCTCAACGCCGAGAGCTTCACGGTGATGTGATGGCGCCTCGCGCATCCATGCCCTGCCATTGCCTTCCGGCGGCCTACGAGCCGCCGGAATTTTTCTTAGACATTGATACTCCAGCCTGTAAATCTCGTTAAAGTGATGTAGCGTATAAGGATGACCAGTGCCGACATGGCAGACTGACCTTCTAGGGTCTATCAGGGCTCACGGCTAATACGTAGGCGCTAGGATAAAAAACATACAGACCTCATGACCTGCAGGGAGACGGCGTCATCGACTCATACACACACAGCGTGTGGGCTACTCCTGACCGGCCCATGAGCCTGTCGTTAACAAGACAACGGGAACACCCCCCCCGATGCCGGCTTACGTCCTGATCCACTCCTTCGCCGCTGATGGGCTAAGGTCGGGGAGGCGCTCACCATGGCGCGCCTGACCGCCCTCGTGCTGACCACCCTGATGCTGCTGGCCAGCACCATGGCCAGTGCCCAGGAGGTGGCCCTCGCGGTCGTGGCTCACCCGGACGTGACGACCCAGCACCTGACGCGCGACACCACCCGCGCCATCTTCGCCATGCGTCAGCGTACCTGGCCCGACGGTGAGGCCGTGCGGGTCTTCGTGCTAGAAAACAACCATCCCGTGCATGCGCGCTTTGCCAAGGAGCAGCTAGCCGTCTACCCGCACCAGTTGCAGCTGGCGTGGGACCGCATGGTGTTCTCGGGAACCGGGCAGGCCCCCAATCGGGTCCAAGACCAGCAGGAGATGCTCGAGCGCATCGCCACCACGCCTGGCGCCCTGGGATATCTTGAAAGGGAGTACCTGGATGACCGTGTCCAAGTCATTTCAATGGAGTGATACGCGCTCTGTAACCGCCATCCTCGCCGGGCTGGCCCTGGGCCTGTCGGCCGAGGCCAGGAGCGAGGAGCGCGTGCTGGACACCCTCCAGATGCACGGTTTCCTGAGCCAGGCGCTGGTGATCACCGACGAGAACAACTTCTTCGGCCCCAGCAGCGAGGATGAAGGGAGCTTGAAGTTCACCGAGATCGGCGCCAACGTCTCGCTGCGCCCGCACGAGGACGTGCTGCTGGCCGCCCAGGTGCTGAGTCGACGCGCCGGGGGAGACGGCAGCGACGCCAGCCCACGATTGGACTATGGCCTGATCGATTACCAGATGCTGTCGAATCAGCAGCGCACCTTCGGGGTCCAGGTCGGCCGGTTCAAGAACCCCTTCGGTTTCTATAACCAGACACGTGACGTGGCCTTCACCCGTCCCAGCATCCTGCTGCCACAGTCCATCTATTTCGACAGAACTCGCTCCCTCGCTCTCTCGGGGGATGGCATTTCCCTCTACCACGAGGAACGCTTCAATCAAGGTTTATTGAGGGCGCAAGTGGGATTCGGCCAGGCGCAGGCGGGTGACGACCTGCGTAGAACCCTGAGGCTCGATTCAATTGACGGAAGCCTTGATCCGAGGGAATCCGCCATTGGCCAGATACGCTATGAGCACGACGGCGGGCGGATCATTGCCGCCATCAGTACGGCCAGTGCCAATGCTCGCTTCGACTCATCGACCCCCGGCTTGAGCGATGGCGACTTCTTTTTCAAACCCTGGATCTTCTCGCTGCAGTATAACCAGGAAAACTGGAGCCTCACGGGTGAGTACGCGTGGCGTAATTCAGGCCTCGAGGACTTCAATAACCCCGCACTCAATTTCGACGTTACGGGGGAAAGCTGGTATGTCCAGTACACCCGTCGCTTCGATGAAAACTGGCAGTGGCTAGTACGCTACGACAGCCTGATCAGCAATCGTGACGACAGCTCCGGCAAGGAGTACGAGAACAAGGGACTTGGACCAGCACATTCACAGTTCGCAGACGATCTCACCTTAGGGCTCCAGTGGACGCCACACCCCAGATTGCTGTTGGCCGGCGAATACCACCATGTAGATGGCACCGGCTGGCTACCCGTCCAGGATAACCCGGACCCATCGGAAACCCGTCGCCGCTGGAACATGCTGCTGTTCCAGCTCTCGCTGCGTTTCTGACGACTCCATGTCCCTGGCTCGGAACCTAAAGAGATGACCGTTCCTCCGTCCCTCCAGATTCGTCATCGACTCAGCCTGACGTGGCGCGTCATCGCCCTGAGCAGCCTGCTGCTGGTCGGTCTCGTGTCGCTGTTCACCTGGCTGGGCCACGAGAACCTGACGCGTCAGTTCCAGGAGAGCCGTCACGAGCATCATGAACGCCAGCAGCGCGAGATCCGCCTCGCCCTTCAGCGCTCGGCCGAGAACCTTCGCCAGCTGGCAGGACTGGCCGCTGCCTCGCCGCGCCTGGGCCCCCCGCTCGAGGCGGGCAATTCAGAAGGGGTCGAGAAGGCACTGTCTTCTCAATGGCCGACGCTGCAGCTCGAGGCCGGCGTCGATGAGATCCGTATCGCGGATACTCAGGGGCGGCTCCTGGGACACTGGGGCGCCGGCCAGTCTGACGGCAGCCTGCCGATCCAGGCCTGGGTGCAACGGGTCATGAGCACGGAGATGCCCATCACGCGGCTGCGCTGCACGACGAACTGTCAGCAGGTGGCCGCCGTGCCGGTGCTGGTGGATGGCGAAAGTGTCGGCCTGGTCGTGCTGTCCCGCTCGCTGGCCGATGTGACCCGTCAGGCCAGGGAAGTCTCCAACGCCGAGGTGGCCCTGATGGTCACGGGCCCGCTGGAGAGCCAGAGCCTGCTCGAGGAGCGCAAGCTGGCACCCTGGGACGGCTACCTGCTGGCGCTGACTCGCCAGGAAGAGAGCCTGCCCCTGCTGCAGCGGGCTTCACACCTAAGCCCCATCGGCGACCTGCTGCAGCGCCCTGTACAGCTTCAGGACAGTGGGCAGCATCTCGAACTCAGCGCGGTAAGAATGGACGAGGACGCCGGTGGTCGCGGCAACGGCTATTTCCTGCTGATCTCGGATATCTCCTCACAGATCCAGGCCATCAACGAGGACACGCGCACCCTGATGGGGGTCGGCCTGACCGGCTGGCTGGCCGCCGAGCTGCTGCTGCTGCTGATCCTGCTCCGCCCCATGGCGCGCCTGCGCCGGATTGCCGGCGTGCTGCCGACGCTCGCCAGCGGGGGATTCGAAGATGTCAGGGCCGCGATTCCCGCGACACGCCATCGCCTGCCGGACGAGATCGACGTGCTGGAGGGCACCACCCTGTCACTCTCTCGACAGCTCGAGAAGCTTGAAGAGGAAGTGCAGGAGCGCGGTGACCAGCTGGCAGAGCGCGTCGACGAGCTGGCCAAGGAGCGGGACTTCGTCAACAGCCTGCTGGATACCGCCCGCGTCTTCATCATCGCCCAGGACAGCCGGGGCCGGATCAGCCTGGTCAACGACTACACCCGGGCGATGCTGGGCCTGGACGATCCCTCCCTGCTGGGCCGTCATTTCGTCGACGTGTTCGAGGCAGGCCGCCCCTCGCCGGTGAGCACCTTCGACATCCCACAGCAGGAAGAGCGGACCCTGCATACCCCGGACCAGCGCCTGCATACCATTGCCTGGTACCACGCCCCGCTGCCCTCGGGCGGCGACGACGGCAAGTCACGAATCTCGGTGGGGCTCGATATCACCGAGCGCAAGGCCGCGGAGGCACGCCTGACCTGGCTGGCCGAACGCGACCCCCTGACCGAGCTCTATAATCGACGCTACTTCCAGGACGCCCTGCAGCAGGCGCTATGGCGCGATTCAAGCGGGGCGGTGCTGCTGCTGGACCTCGATCAGTTCAAGGAGGTCAACGAGCTGAGCGGTCACCATGTCGGCGACCGCCTGCTGCGCGAGGTCGCCGAGACCCTCTTGCTGAACCTGGGGCCGCGCGGGGTCATCGCCCGCCTCGGCGGCGATGAGTTCTCGCTGCTGCTGGAGCATGCCGATGCAGACCAGGCGATTCAGGTTGCCCAGCACATCGATCAGCTGCTCGATGGCCTGGGGTTCACCGCGGCAGGACGACGCCACCGAGTCACCGCCAGCATCGGCATCGCGTTGTTCCCCTCTCACGGCAAGACCCCGGCCGACATGATGGCCAGCGCAGACGTGGCCATGTACAAGGCCAAGGAGAGCGGCATCCAGCAGTGGCACCTGCTCTCGCGGTCAGAGAATGTCAAGGACGAGCTGCAGGAGCGCGTCTACTGGGTGGAGCGCGTGCGCAGTGCCCTGGCGGAGGACGACTTCGAGCTGATGGTGCAGCCGATCATGCGGCTGGAGGATCGCGACGTGAAGCACTACGAGGTGCTGTTGCGCATGCGTGATGCCGACGGCAGCCTGGTCTCTCCCGCCGCCTTCATTCCCGTAGCGGAGCGCAGCGGCCAGATCGTGCAGATCGATCGCTGGGTGCTGCGCCACAGCCTGCGCCTACTCAGTCAGATCCAGGAGCATGGCATCTGCCTGGCGGTCAACCTCTCCGCCCAGTCCCTGCATGATGAGGGCCTGAAGCAGTATCTGGCTGAAGAGTTGGCCGCCAGCGGAGCCGATCCCCACCTGCTCGTCCTCGAGGTCACCGAGACCGCCGCCGTGACCGACTTCTCCACGGCGCGCGGCGTGCTGCAGGCACTTCGCGACCTCGGATGCCGAACCGCCCTGGACGACTTCGGGGTAGGGTTCAGCAGCTTCCACTATCTTGGGCAGCTGCCGGTGGACTACATCAAGATCGACGGCTCCTTTATTCGCAGCCTGTTGATCAGCCCGGAGAGCCGAGTGATCGTCCAGGCCATTGCCGATATCGCCACCGGGTTCGGCAAGCAGGCGATCGCCGAATTCGTCGATCAGGAAGCACTGCTGCCGATACTGAAGTCCTATGGCATTACCTATGGCCAGGGGTTTCATCTAGGAAAACCAGCGCCCTTGTACCATGCATTCGGTTTCTCACTTCAAGGCATTTTTGCTGAACAAAAGCTTATTCCCAATTCAAACTCAAGGAAAAGAGAATGAGTTATTGCTCATCTGATGGGGAATCAGAGTCTTCTGCGCAGCTACTGGACCGCTTCAAGAGCGAATTTCGTTTCATACTCGCCAAGAGCGCAGCAGAAAAAAAGAAGATATATCGTTTGAGATATGACATCTACTGCGACGAACTCGGCTATGAAGAACCCACTGATGCCCTTGAGAAGCTCGAATATGACGAGCATGATGCACGATCGCTACACTGTCTAATAGAACACAAACGAAGCGGAAAGGCGGCGGGGTGCATGCGCCTTGTACTCCCGTCCCTGGATGACGACTGCCGCAGCACAAGGCTTCCTTTGCAAAGCTATGCGGACCAAAGCCTTACTCATGAAATTCTTCACCCTGCACTACTTAACAAAAATGAAATCTGTGAAGTTTCAAGACTTGCAATCCCTATCTCCTTCCGAAGGAAATCCATAAGGGCGGAAATTGAAGAAGGCATTCAATCAGGCTCTGGGGAGTTCACAAAAGATGAAAAGAAAACCTTTCCGGTAATCGTAATTGGCCTCTTCCTTTCCACCTATGCGCTTGTCGGCATCACGCATCGACGGCATGTCTTTGCCATGATGGAGCCACGACTCCCCCGATTACTCTCCATGTCGGGCTTCAATTTCACAAAAGTCGGTGACAATATCAATTTTCACGGCAAGAGGAGTGCCTTTTATATCGACCAGCATCAGGCCGAAAAGGAGATTCATGCAGAACTGTTACCGCTCTACCGACATGTACAGAATGAGCTGGAATTACAGATGGAAGAACTCCCCATGCAGGTAGCCGGCGTTTACTGATACTGATGCACCGCGAGCGTCGGTCCCGGATAGAGCCGGCCCGGCCAGTCCAGCAGCATGATGGCCAGTACGTTACGATGCTCGCCCCTCGCCAGGTCGGTGCCGCCCTGCTCTGATGGCACCATCCGCGCCACTGGATCATAGGCATCGAGAAGGGCGTTGCGCAGGCGCCTCACGGCCGGATGATCCTCCTGGCCAGCCAGCAGAAAACTGACACCCACCTCCGTGTAGATATCCTCCTTGGTATCGCGGAGGATGCGATCCAGCCCGGCGGCGAACTCGTCCAGTACCCAGCCGAACTCCTCGGCGTCCACGGGCTTTTGATAATAGTCGCTGGCGGCGATCACGAAGTGCGTCATGCCGTAGATCTTGTTGCGATACTCGGCCGTGGAGAGCCGCGCATCCTGAGCCGGGGGATACTGGTGGCGAAAGGCCGAGGCGACCTCCTCTCTCAGGTCGGTGACCCCCAGATCCTCGAGATAATACACCAGGTTGGCGACCTGGGCGGCATAGACCGCCATCACCTGGGGATCGAGCAGGAAGGCGCGGAAATCGACGCTCGCCAGGTAGTCCAGCGCCCGCCGGTGGCCGGGAAGCGCGACGTCGTTCAACAGGCCGTGATACTTCGCCTGGGTCAGCTTGAAGGCCAGCCCCTTCGC
>JAWWBV010000050.1:0-11127 GCA_033720795.1 Halomonas sp.
CCAGCGCGAGCTGGCCGTACCAGGCCCAGTTGGCGATCTCGGCGCTGGTGGAGGTATCGCCGGCCAGGTAGCGCGTCTCCGCCCGGCGGCGGTTCAGCACGTCGAGCTGGCGCTTGACCTCCATGGCGTAACGGTCGATGGGGTATTCCATCGGCTCGGGCGCGTAGGCGTAGAAGTGGCCGAAGCCGCCGCCCAGGAAGGGCGCGCTGCCCATCTGCCAGAACAGCCAGTTGAGCGTCTCGGTGCGTGCCGCGTGCTCACTCGGCAGCAACTCGCCGAAGCGCTCGGCCAGGTAGAGCAGGATGGCACCGGACTCGAACACCCGGATCGGCTCGTCGCCGCTGCGGTCGACCAGCGCCGGGATCTTCGAGTTGGGGTTGATCTCGACGAAACCGCTGCCGAACTGGTCGCCCTCGCCGATGCGGATCAGCCAGGCATCGTACTCGGCGTCCCGGTGACCGAGCGCCAGCAGCTCCTCGAACATCACCGTGACCTTCACCCCGTTGGGCGTGCCCATGGAGTAGAGCTGGAACGGATGCTCGCCGACCGGCAGCGCCTGCTCGTGGGTGGGCCCGGCGACGGGGCGATTGATGCTGGCGAAGGTGCCGCCACTGGCCTTCTCCCAGGTCCAGACCTTCGGCGGGGTGTAGTCGTTGCCTTGGCTCATGGGCCCTCCTCGATAGCGAAGCGTGTGCTGAGGACCAATATGGGGACGCATTAGCCTGCTATCAACCTGCGACGGACGAGAAAGGCCGGAGAGAGGACCGGCTCAGCGAGCGAGTTCAGGCAGGGAGGCCCGCCACTCACGGCGTCTCCAGCAGCGCCTCGACCAGCGCGGCGAGGCTCGCCTCGCAGCGGGCCTCGGGCGCCCGCTCCTCGTCGCCCGGGCGATACTTGCCGGAGCGCACCAGGCACGCCGCGAGGCCGAGCTCCATGGCGGCCAGCACGTCGCACTCCACGTCATCGCCCACCATCAGGGCCTCCTGGGGCTCCACCCCGGCGTCCTCGAGCACGGCGTGGAAGAAGTCGGCCGAGGGCTTGCCGAGGATACGCGCCTCTACGTCGGCGGCGTACTCCAGGGCGCGCACGAAGGGGCCGGCATCCAGATGCAGGGTGCCCTGTGCGCGGAAGTAGCGATTGGTGCCCACGGCGAGCAGCGGCGCCCCCTCGAGCAGCAGCCGGAAGGCCGCGTCGAGGTGGGCGTAGTCGAGGCGCTGCTCGGCGTCGCCGAGCACCACGGCGTCGGGTTCGCCCTCCGGCAGGCCCGCGAACTCCGGCTCGAGCCGCTCGTGGACCAGCAGGTAGGGCGTCAGCCGATGGCGCTCGAGGTGGCGGCGGATCGCCCCCGGCGCGGTGAAGACCTGCGCCGGCGTCACCGCGAAGCCGAGGCGTTCGAGCTCCTCGCAGACCGCCGCCGAGGTCTTGCGCGAGGTGTTGGTGAGAAAGCGCAAGCTGAGCTCGCTCGCCGCGAGCCGCGAAACCGCCTCCACGGCGCCGGGCAGGGCCTCGCCGTCCTCGGTCAACACGCCGCTGATATCGAGCAGTACCACCTTGAGCATCGTCGCGTCCTCCGCCGCCACCTCGTCTTCCACCAGACTAGCCGCTGGCGGCCGGCACGGCCGCGCGTCGCGATCGATCACAACGTTGATCGGGATCGTCATATCGGTGACAGCGAGAGGCTGCCGCGTTGATCGTTCGATGATAGGGTCATGGTGAGCTAATCAAGGAGGATCCGCGATGATGGGCTGTCATGGCGGAGACTCACGGCAACCCTCGAGGCCCCTTCCGCCCCATGCCCCTCCATCATGACGCGCCCTGCACGGCCACCGCGGACGACGCCCTGCTCGACCGGCTCCAGACGCCCGTCTGGGTCTTCGACATCGAGCAGGAGAGGATGCGCTATGCCAACGCCGCGGCGCTGAGGTTCTGGGAGGCCAAGACGCCGCAGGCCCTCTACACCCGCGACTTCTCGGCGACGATGAGCGAGGCGACGCGGCGGCGCCTGGCGGACTACCTGCCGCGCCTGGCGAGCGGCGAGGTAATCGACGAGCACTGGAGCTTCTACCCCGGCGGCCAGGCCGTCTCGCTGCACTGTCGCTGCAGCCGACACCTGATGCGCGACGGGCGCGTCGGCATGCTGGTGGAGGGAGTCGACGCCGCCCTCTCCCTGGACGCCTCCAGCCTGCGCGCCCTCGAGGCCGTGCGGCACTCGCCGATGATGGCCTCCGTGTTCGACGGCCGGGGGTGCCTGCTGGCGCGCAACCCGGCCGCGCTGGAGGCACGCGGGGTGCTGACCTCGTTCGAGGCCTGCTTCAGCGACCGCGAACTGGCCGAAGGGCTCCGCCAGCAACTCCAGGGTGAGCCACACGCGTCGCTGGAGGCGATCATGCGGATCAAAGGCGGCGAGCGCTGGCACCATGTCGACCTGTGCCGCGCCACCGACCCCCAGACGGGCGCGCCGATGATCGTGATGGGCGAGCTCGACATCACCGCGCGCAAGGCGCTGGAGGCCGCGCAGCGCGTCTCCCATCGTCAGCTGGAGGTGGTCATCGAGGAGCTGGACCTGGGGCTGCTGCTCGAGGACCAGCATCGCCGGGTCGTCATGGCCAACCAGGCATTCTGCGACCTCTTCGGCCTCGCGGCGTCGCCCGAGCGCCTCGCGGGCATGGACTGTCGGGAGGCGGCCCAGGCCACCAAGGGACAGTTCACGGAGCCGGAGGCCTTCGTGGCGCGCATCGAGGAGCTCGTCGACGAGCGGCGCAAACAGGCCGGCGACCTGCTGGCCATGACCAACGACCGCTTCCTCGAGCGCTCCTACACGCCGCTGTTCGTCGCCGATGAGTACCACGGCCACCTCTGGGTCTATCGCGATGTCACCCGGCAGAAACGCCAGCAGGCCTACTGGGCCCGCCAGGCCAGCACCGATCCCCTGACGGGGCTGGCCAACCGCCGCTCCTTCGACGAAGCCGCCCGCGAGGTCGCGCGCTCGGTCGAGCGCGAGGAGATCGAGGCGGCCTTGCTGATGATCGACATCGACCGCTTCAAGGCCATCAACGACAGCCTGGGCCACGCCGAGGGCGACAAGGGCCTGAAGCTGCTGGCGAACACCCTGCAAGACAATCTGCGCCCAAGCGACCTGCCCTGCCGCACCGGCGGGGAGGAGTTCATGGTGATCATGCCCGACATGGCCACCGAGCAGGCCGAGAGCGTCGCCTGGCGCCTGCTGCGCCAGATCGCCGAGGCCTCGATCGAGGCGGAAGAGCTCCCCTTCCACTTCACGGTGAGCATCGGCGTCACCCGCTTCCGGCCGAGCGACGCGAACGTCCAGACCGTGACCCGGCGGGCCGATGCCGCCATGTACCAGGCCAAGCGCGAGGGCAGGAACCGCGTGGCGGTGCACTGGTAGCCGCCGGCGCGACGCTGCCCCGCGGCGCCGCCTTTCCAGCTTCCGGCGGCTAGACCACGCCCCTCCCCCAGCCGTAGACGGCCCCCATCACCGCCCCGAAGATGAGGTGGGCGATCAGCATGGAGAGCGGGGCCACCAGCCCGAGGCCGAGGCCGAACAGGCCGGAGCCCGCCAGGGGAAAGACCGTGAGCATCACCACCAGCCAGCTCGCCACGCCGAACTCCAGCCCGCGGCGCGTGGGCGTGCGACCGGGGAGATAGGGCACCAGCAGCGCGAACAATCCCCCCCAGATCAGCGTGCCCACCGCGAAGTGGATGACCCAGGCCAGCAGGTGGCTGTCCGGCGTGCCGAGCAGGTCCTGGGCGGCCAGGTTCATGACTTCGATGGGGTCGTACCAGGGAATGATGCCCGCCGCGAGGCGCAGCACCAGGATCAACGAGATGACCAGGGTGGCCGTGAACCCGGCCATCAACCCGCGTAACAGACGAGCCATCATGGCGTCCTCCCGCTGTCACCGTGTTTTTTCAGTGTAGCCCCTCCCCGAGAGGCCCGGCGCGGGGGCAGGTCCCTGCCCCACATTACAAAGCTGTCATCTTGGCGTCAGCGGTTTGACGAGGCCCGCGTGTCAGGATGCCGGAAACCTGCCGCGTCGACGTCCGGCGCCAGTGGAGGCCTGCCATGCTGATCAAGATCGCCAAACCCAGCGACCTGCGCGAATCCGATGTGACCCCGGAATCCGTCTACCTCTCCCGCCGCCGCTTCATGGGCGGCATGGCGGGCCTGGGGGCGGGACTCGCCCTCTCGGGCCGGGCCAGGGCCAGCGCCGACTATTCGGACGTACCTAACGGCGACGCCCCCGCCTGGCTCGAGGAGAAGCTCGGGGCCGCTCGCCGGGAAATGATGCCTGCCGCCGGGCCCATCATCCGTATCGAAGTGATGACCAGAGTGCCCGCGCCCCGGTGATCGCCCCGCGTAACAGGCGAAACATCATGGCGCCCCGGCGGTCACCGTGTCTTCCAGGGAGGGCCTTACTCGCAGGCCGGGGCCGGCCATGGGGCGTCCCGGGGGTGATCGGCCGGGAGCCCGAGGCCAGACATCCCGCGGTCGCCGCATCCGGAGGGCACGGCAGGCCCCCTCCTTCGTAGTACTCATCGACTCTCTCGGCCGATGACATGGAGATATTTGGTTATCGAATATGGGGCATTCAGAAATATTGATGGGCAACGCCAGGCGCGCAAATTACCGTCTAGGAAGAACGCCAATAACCAGGTATCACCACCCACATAAGGGCCGAAACACCATGGGGATTTCCAACAATGTCAGCCGTCGAGGCTTTCTCGGTGCCACGGGAAGACTGACGGGCGCATGTGCCATGACGGGTATGCTTGGCGGAATGGCCAGTGCCTCCTACGCCTCCAGCATGGGCTCTCAAGGCTGCCAACAGGCCTCTGGCAGCCAGGACAGTATCACTGAACGTCACTATTACCTCACGGACGTCACCCTCGAGGAAGGATTCGATTACGAGGGAGATATCGTCGTCGGCACCCGCACCGGCAGGCATACGCTGGAGATCAAGGACGGACGGATCACCGACGTCATTGCCGTGGGGCAAGAAGCGAATGGACAGCTGCCCCGCTACAGTGCCCGGGGCCACCTGCTGCTTCCCGCGACCCGGGACATGCACATCCATCTGGACAAGACATTCTACGGTGGCCCCTGGAGAGCCCCTCGATCGCGCCAGGGAAAGACCATCAGCGACATGATTGCCCTGGAGGAGAAGCTGATACCGCAGCTGCTCCCCACGTCACGGGAGCGGGCGGAAGCCTTGATTGCGCTGCTGCTGTCGAAAGGCAGTACGGTCGCCAGAAGTCATTGCAACATCGATCCGGTCAGCGGCCTGAAAAGCCTGGAGCACCTTCAACAGGCCCTCGACAATCATCGCGATGAATTTTCCTGTGAGATCGTCGCCTTCCCCCAGCATGGTCTGCTACGCGCCGATGTCGATGGCCTGATGCGCGAGGCCATGCAGATGGGGGTGCAGTATGTCGGCGGCCTGGACCCGACGAACGTGGATGGCGATATGGAAGGATCGCTGGACGCGATGTTCCAGATCGCGATCGATCACGATGCCAAGATCGATATCCACCTGCACGAGACCGGTCCCTCTGGCCCGGCGGCCATTCGCTACATGTTGGACACGGTGGAGAGCAATCCCGCGCTGAAAGGCAAGCTGACCATCAGCCATGCCTTCGCCCTGAGCACCCTGGACGCGGCCGAGGTGAAGGAGTTGGCCAGCCGGTTTGCCGCCCAGCAGGTGACGATTGCCTCGACGGTCCCGATCGCGGGCCTGGTCATGCCGCTTCCCACGCTTTACGAAGAAGGCGTGTCCGTCATGACCGGCACGGATAGCGTGGTGGATCACTGGTCGCCGTTTGGCACCGGGGATGTCATGGACAAGGCCAACCTCTATGCCCGGCTGTACGGTGGCATCGATGAATTCCAGCTCAGCCGGGCCATGTCGATCGCCACGGGCGGCATACTTCCCCTGGATGCCAATGGGCAACGGGCATGGCCCCGGTCAGGCGATAGCGCAGAGTTCATGCTGGTGGACGCGAGCTGCTCGGCGGAGACCGTCGCACGTGTCTCACCGCGCGTGGCCACCTTCCACCAGGGTCGTCTGGTGGCAGGAAGCGTGCATCAAGCCTGAGACGCCGGGGATGACAACGCCCCCGATGCCTGAGACAGGATGGAAGACAGCGGCCTGCCGTCTTCCATCCTGCCGTTCCCTCGACGGCCGATAGCCGACCTACCGCCCGTGCTCCACCAGCTCCGCCAGCATGGAGGCCACCCGAAGCGTCAACGACGAAGCCCCCCTCGGGTAGTGGATGGCGACTTCCATGGGCGCCGGCACGGGCAAACCGGACCCGTCGGCCAGAATACGATGGCCAGCAATCACGGTGCGTCGCGGAAGCAGGCTGACGCCCATGCCCGCGGCCACGGCTCGCTGAACGCTTGCCAGACTGGAACTGGTATAGACGATCTGCCACTGGCGCCCCTGGGAGTCGAGCGCATCCGTCATGTCTCGACGATAGAGGCCATCGACAGGAAAGGCCACCAGGGGCAGGGGATCCAGGTCCACCACCGGGTAGGACGCACTGTCGATCCAACACAACGGCTCGGGCCAATGCATCGTGGTGCCCTCGACGCCTGGTGGTTGTTTCGCCAACACCAGGTCGAACTCGCCCAGGTCGTAGGCACGCTTCAGGTCACGACTCAACCCGCTGGTGACTTCCAGCCTGACGCGTGGATTCTCCCTCATGAAACTCGCCAGCATGGGGGTGGCGACCGAAGAGGCGAAGTCCTCGGGCAGGCCGAGACGTAGCGTCTCGCTGAGGGCATGGCCGGATAATACGCTCACCGCCTCGGCATTGAGGCGCAGGATCTTCCTCGCGTATCCCTGAAGCTGTTCTCCCGCTTCCGTCGGCCGGACATGGTGATGCTCCCTCTCCAGCAGGCGTTGACCCACCACCGACTCGAGCCGCAGGATTTTCTGACTAACCGTCGACTGTGTCGAGTTGAGGCGTTTTGCCGCCGCGGTGAAGCTTCCCGTATCGATGACCGTGATAAAGGTATAGAGGAGATCGTGATTGAGAGGCCTATTCATCGCATCGCTGCCGGCTGTCCACGCCTGACACGTCCATGTGTCATAGGAAGCGATGATTTTTTCAGCCTAATCACCACGGTGCAATAACGATCGCCATCCCGGCATACACTTTTCCCCCTCTCACCAGTATCTTCAGGCCCTCGAGTGCGGTTTCGCCATGGACCACGCCGGCCAGCGGCCCAGACACGAAGAACCCGCCATATGGCGGGTTGTCGTCTTTCAGCAACCTGCTCGATGAGCGGAACGCTCACTCCCTCTCGATGGTCGCGGGCGGCTTGCTGCTCACGTCGTAGGTCACGCGGGAGACGCCGGTGATCTCGTTGATGATGCGGTTGGAGACCTTCTCCAAGAGCTCGTAGGGCAGGTGCGCCCAGCGGGCGGTCATGAAGTCGATGGTCTCCACGGCGCGAAGGCGATCACCCACTCGTAGCGGCGGCCGTCGCCCCCGAAGACCAGGAAGCTTGAAGCTAGATAAGAGCAACCGCTAAACGAATCGGAAGGTGCGGGGGTTGCCATGGGGCCACACGCCGCGCAGAAAGAACCCGCCTTGTGGCGGGTTCCTGTGATGTTCATCTCTAGGCGCGCAGTAACGATCACCGTCAGCGCTGTTCCTTGGCCTGCTCGAGGACACGCTTCTGGCGGGCAATGGCGTTGTTGATCACCTTGTTACGCACCGCCTGCTTCTGCTCCGGGGTCGCGTGGCGCGCAAAATGGGTCAAGGGGGTCGATTTGGCGACGTGTTCTTTCATGCTCAGTCCTCACCTACGAGCAGACTCTCTAGCTGCTCACGAGTGTAGCGCTCGGGCAGGTAGGCATCAATCGAATCAATGTCCGCCTCCCAGAGCTGGTTCGCACCATCGTTGTTCTTGACGATCATGTCCAGTGTCACCCGATCGCCGAAGTCTTGCTTGATCTGCCGCACGACGTCCTGAACGTCCAGAAACTGGCGGATGAAGCTATCGAGCGGGATATTTCGGCCCTCGACCTCTTCGCGGCTGCACACGAACTGCCAAGCGAGCTTAGGGTGCTGATATACAAAGAAAATCTGCACATCCCTGTCTTTGTTCAGAGAGCGTTCGATGTTCTTTCGAGCCACGTCGAGGCTGGCAAGCGTCCCATCGAGGATGAACGACTGACGCTGCTTCAGCATCAGGTCATGTATTCTCTCCACCAGGATCGATACGGCCCGCTGGAACAGCCAGGAATTGCTGCCGGTGTAGCCGGGCAGCTCGGCCCTAAGGTCGTCCGGGTCGATGCGCAGTATCCGGCCCAAGCCGTCCATGCCTTCTTCACGAAGCTCATCGAGGGCGGCCACATACTCCTTGGATATCTCGGTCTTGCCCGCTCCGGGCGATCCCGCCATAAAGATAGAGACAGGATGTTCTTCAGGAGCAAAACGCTCCCGATCCGTCCGCTCCCGGGCGATGCGCTGCCTGTTCCGCTTGGCAAACGCCAGCGCCTCGGCCGTGATCTCTTCGTCGCTGACCATCGCTAACTCCGCATCAAGCGGCTCAGGACGAGCCAATGAAAAGGCCACCCGATGTCTCGAGTGGCCTCGCGAAAACTACCAGCTAATGTCCGGCAGCGCTTCGCTCACTCCCACTCGATGGTCGCGGGCGGCTTGCTGCTCACGTCGTAGGTCACGCGGGAGACGCCGGTGATCTCGTTGATGATGCGGTTGGAGACCTTCTCCAGCAGTTCGTAGGGCAGGTGCGCCCAGCGGGCGGTCATGAAGTCGATGGTCTCCACGGCGCGCAGGGCGATCACCCACTCGTAGCGGCGGCCGTCGCCGACCACGCCCACGGACTTCACCGGCAGGAAGACGGCGAAGGCCTGGCTGGTCTTGTGGTACCAGCCGGCGTTGTGCAGCTCCTCGATGAAGATGGCGTCGGCCTCGCGCAGGATGTCGGCGTACTCCTTCTTCACCTCGCCGAGGATGCGCACGCCCAGGCCGGGCCCCGGGAAGGGGTGACGGTAGACCATGTCGTAGGGCAGGCCGAGCTCGACGCCGAGCTTGCGCACCTCGTCCTTGAACAGCTCGCGCAGCGGCTCGACGAGCTTGAGCTTCATGGTCTCGGGCAGGCCGCCCACGTTGTGGTGCGACTTGATCACGTGCGCCTTGCCGGTCTTGGCGGCGGCGGACTCGATCACGTCCGGGTAGATGGTGCCCTGGGCCAGGAAGTCCACGCCCTCGATCTTGGCGGCCTCGGTATCGAACACGTCGATGAAGGTGTTGCCGATGATCTTGCGCTTGGCCTCGGGCTCGTCGACACCCTCGAGCTTGCCGAGGAACAGGTCTTCGGCGTCGACGCGGATCACCCGCACGCCCATGTGCTTGGCGAAGGTCTCCATCACCTGGTCGCCCTCGGCCTTGCGCAGCAGGCCGTTGTCGACGAACACGCAGGTCAGCTGGTCGCCGATGGCCTTGTGCAGCAGGGCCGCGACCACGGACGAGTCGACGCCGCCGGAGAGGCCGAGCAGCACGTGGCGGTCGCCCACCTGGTCGCGCACGCGGGCGATCTGGTCCTCGATGATCTGCGCCGGGGTCCAGTTGCGCTCGCTGCCGCAGATGTCCAGCACGAAGTGCTCGAGGATGCGCTGGCCCTGCAGGGTGTGGGTCACCTCGGGGTGGAACTGCACGCCGAAGAAGCGCTTCTCCTCCCAGCTCATGGCGGCGATCGGGCAGCTCGGGGTGGAGGCGGTCACCGTGAAGGTGTCCGGCACCTTCGCGACCTTGTCGCCGTGGCTCATCCAGACGTCGAGCAGGCTGCGGCCGGTCTCGTGGTCGATGTGATCCGAGATGTCCTTGAACAGCGCGGTCTCGGCGTCGAGGCGGATCTGGGCATAGCCGAACTCACGCACGTTCGACCCGGCCACCTGGCCGCCGAGCTGCTCGGCCATGGTCTGCATGCCGTAGCAGATGCCGAGCACCGGCAGGCCCATCTCGAACACGCACTGCGGGGCGCGGGGCGAGCCCAGCTCGGTGACCGACTCGGGGCCGCCGGCGAGGATGATGCCGTTGGGGGCGTACTCGCGAATCTCGGCCTCGGTGATGTCGAAGGCGCGAACCTCGGAGTAGACCCCGATCTCGCGCACGCGGCGGGCGATCAGCTGGGTGTACTGGGAGCCGAAGTCGAGGATCAGGATCTTGTGGGCGTGAATATCGGTCATGGGTACGTCTCGGTGTGGCGGCAGGCCGGATCCAAAAGCGAGCGGCGGGGTTGCCCCCGCCGCGGTCGTACTGAGGTCGGGATCACCCGGCCCGGTAGTTCGGGGCTTCCTTGGTGATCTGCACGTCGTGCACGTGGGACTCGTTGAAGCCGGCCCCGGTGATCTGCACGAACTGCGGCTTGGTGCGCATCTCCTGGATGTCGCGGCAGCCGGTGTAGCCCATGGAGGCACGCAGGCCGCCCATCAGCTGGTGGACGATGGCGCTCATCATGCCCTTGTAGGGCACGCGGCCTTCGATGCCTTCCGGCACCAGCTTCTCGGCGCCTTCGCTCTTGTCCTGGAAGTAGCGGTCGGCGCTGCCCTGGGTCTGGGACATGGCGCCCATGGAGCCCATGCCGCGGTAGGCCTTGTAGGTACGGCCCTGGAAGAGCTCGATCTCGCCCGGGGACTCCTCGGTGCCGGCCAGCAGGCCACCGGCCATCACGGTGCTGGCACCGGCCGCCACGGCCTTGGCCAGGTCACCGGAGAAGCGCACGCCGCCGTCGGCGATCAGCGGGATGTCGTAGGGCACCAGCGCCGCGGCGACGTTGGAGACGGCGGTGATCTGCGGCACGCCGACGCCGGCCACCACGCGGGTGGTGCAGATGGAGCCCGGGCCGATGCCGACCTTGACGGCGTCGGCGCCGGCCTCGGCCAGGGCCTTGGCGGCCTCGGCGGTGGCGATGTTGCCGCCGATCACCTGGATCTGCGGGAAGTGCTCCTTCACCCAGCGCACGCGCTCGATCACGCCCTTGGAGTGGCCGTGGGCGGTGTCGACCACCACCACGTCGACCCCGGCCTCGGCCAGGGCGGCCACGCGGTCCGGCGTCTCGGGGCCGGTGCCCAC
>JAWWBV010000051.1:0-11125 GCA_033720795.1 Halomonas sp.
CTGTGTACGGCCTGCACCATGCTCCAGACCCGCTGCAGCGAGGGCATCGAGGCCAATCGCGAGCAGTGCGCCCGCCACGTCGATAACAGCATCGGCATCATCACCGCGCTGGTGCCCCACATTGGTTACTCGAACGCCTCCCGGATCGCTTCCCAGGCCCTCACCAGCGGGGCCACCGTGCGCGAACTGGTGATCGATGAGGGGCTGCTCGACGAGGCCCAACTGGATCGGCTGTTACGCCCTCAGGCCATGCTCGCCCCTTTCCAGGAGGCCTGACCATGTCGCGACTGCTGATCCTACACACCGGCGGCACCATCGGCATGCAGCCCGGTCCCGACGGCTACGCGCCTGCGCCCGGCTTCGCCGATCGCCTGTCCCGCCTCCTGGACGCCCACGAGGTCGGAACCCTGCCCGACTGTCGGATTCTCGAGCTGGCGCCGCTGATCGACAGCGCCGACCTGGCCCCGGCGGACTGGACCCGTATCGTCGCGGCCTTGGCCGAGCACTGGCAGGACCACGACGGTGTCGTGATCCTGCACGGCACCGATACCCTGGCGCATACCGCCTCGGCGCTATCCTTCATGCTCGGCGCCCTGAACAAGCCGGTGGTGCTCACCGGCGCTCAGATCCCGCTGGGCGAGCCGCGCAGCGACGCCCCGAGCAACCTGGCCACCGCCCTGCAGGTGGCCGCCGACCCCTCCGCCCCGCCGGAAGTCTGCATCGCCTTCCACGATCGGCTGCTGCGCGGCAACCGGGCGCGCAAGGTGCGCAGCCAGGGACTGGATGCCTTCGACTCGCCCGATGCTCCCTGGCTCGGCGAGGCCGGCATCCGCCTGCATCTGCATGCCCAGCGGGCCCTTCCCCCCGGCACACCGGACTTCACGCCGCTGGCGTTCGCCGAGGGGGCGGTGGCCATGCTGCCGGTGCATCCCGGCCTGTCGCCGGCACTGCTGGACGCGGTGCTGTCGGCCCCGGGGCTCCGGGGCCTAGTGCTGGCCACCTACGGGGTCGGCAACCCGCCCGGCCTGTCGGGCGCGCTGGTCGAGCGGCTCCGCCGGGCCCAACGGGCAGGAGTGACCGTCGTCAATGTCACCCAGTGCCACCAGGGAACGGTGGACCAGGGCGCCTATGCCACGGGGGCGGCGCTGAATGCCGCCGGCGTCGTCGCCGGCCGGGACCTTAGCCCGGAGGCGGCGGTGACCAAACTGCAGGTCCTGATCGCTCGTGGCCTGGCCGGAGAGGCCCTCGCCTCGGCGATGGCGACGCCCCGGTGCGGCGAGATGACGGCGGCCGGAGGTCGAACCGGACAGACGGCCGCCCGGGGCATGTCCTAGAGTGGGGTGAAGCCATCACACGGGAGAACGCGATGAAGTGGCGAATGCCAGGCTCGGGACCGGTACGGATGATGGCCACGCTGCTGCTGGCAGCCCCCGTCACCCTGCCCGCGGCGTAGGAGACATCGACGGATGATGCGGTGGCGGGCCAGGCGCCTCAGGCCGGCGAGGAGATCGAGCAGGGCCAGCGTCAGTCGGCCACCGGCGCGTCACCGGGGAGGCCCGACGACTAGTCGTCCAGCTATTTCAGGGCACGCCGCGGACGACGACGCCCGCTGCGGCGCGTGCCTCGTCGCCCAGGTGCTGGCCGACCACCCTGGCCATCCCGACCAGGGCGCCGCTCGCCATGCCCCAGGCAAGGGCCTCGCGCCAGCGGGTATCGCGGCGCCCGGGATTCTCCGGTGGGGCGGCACCGGTCGTCCTGCGATAGGCCGCCCGGGCAGTGTGCCGGGTCAGCAGGCTGGCGCCGATGACGGCCGTGCAGCCGACCACCGACCAGAGCAATCGCTTCTTCTATGGCTTGACGACCTCCGGGTGAGGCGGTGGACTGGCGGATCGGTGTCTCCCTTCCTTGAGTATCACGGCAGGGAGCCGTCTTCATAGCCATAGCCTAGTGCCTCTCAGCAGGAGCCGACATGCCCGATCCCGACACCCTACGGGTGGCCGCCCCCTCGCCCCCCACCCTCCTGCTCGACACGGAGGCCTCCCCTTGCTGAGCGACCTGTCCCTGGTCACGGCCTTCGCGCTGTTCGCCGGCTGCGCCCTGGTGATCGGCGTGGTGGGCACCCGGCTGACCGGCATCGTCGACGACCTGGCCGATCGCACCGGCCTCGGCGAGGCCATCGCCGGCACCCTGCTGCTGGGCATGGCCACCTCGCTGTCGGGGCTGATGGTCTCGGCCGCGGCGGCCCTGGCCGACCGGCCGACCCTGGCGATGAGCAATGCGCTGGGCGGCATCGCCGTGCAGACGCTGTTTCTGACCGTCGCCGACATCACCCACCGGCGCGCCAACCTGGAGCACGCCGCCGCCTCGCTCAGCAACCTGATGCAGGGGGGCCTGCTGCTCTGCCTGCTGTCGCTGGTGCTGGTCGGGCGCTTCGCCCCCGACTGGACCCTCTGGCAGGTGCACCCCATCACCCCGCTGCTGCTGATCGTCTACCTGTTCGGCCTGCGCCTGGTGAGCCTGAGCCGCGACAACCCCATGTGGCGCCCCGCCCAGACCCGGGAGACCGAGCCCGACGTGCCCGACGAGCAGGCCCTGGGGCGCTCGGCGACGCGCCTGTGGCTCGCCTTCGCGGGACTCGCCGCACTGCTCGGCGTGAGTGGCTGGCTGCTGGAGCGCAGCGCGGCGGTGATCGCCGAGCAGACCGGCCTCGGGCAGTCGGTGGTGGGGGCGCTGATGACCGCGGTGGTCACCTCGCTGCCGGAGCTGGTCACCTCGATCGCGGCGGTGCGACGCGGCGCCCTGACCCTGGCCGTGGCCGGGATCATCGGCGGCAACGCCTTCGACACCCTGTTCGTGGCGGTCTCGGACATCGCCTACCGCGGCGGCTCGATCTACCACGCCATGCCAGACCCCGTCGCGCTGTGGGTCGCCCTGGCGATGCTGATGACCGCCATCCTGATGGTCGGGATGCTGCACCGCGAGCGCCGGGGCCCGGCACGCATCGGCTTCGAGAGCGTCGGCATCATCGCCTGCTACCTGGCCGGGGCGCTGGCCCTGCTGCTCACCCCCTGAGGCTCGAGGGTCGCCGCGCCCCCGCCGACGCGTTCACGGCGGGGGGCGCTGCCCGCGCCGGCGGCGCGCCTCGAGCCAGGCGAACAGGTAGCCGCGCGGCGCATCCTCGCCGGTGACCACGTAGCCCAGGGTGTAGGGATTGTGGAGGGTCGCCCGGAGCATCGACTCCGAGCAGGGGGTGCCGCAGAAGAGCACCTCGTCGCCGACGCGAAGCCAGAGCGTCGAGTCCGGCAGCATGATCGACGTCCCGTTTCGATGCACGGCGAGCGCCTCGCAGGGCAGCCGGGCCGGGTACGCGCGCGCATCGACGCACAGCGCCCCCAGGGCCAGACCCTCCCCGGCCGCCAGTTGGTCGGTCACCGCCGGCGCCTCGTCCGGCAGCAGCCGGATCGACCAGAGGTGGGGCGGCTCCTCGCCCACCGCCGCCTTGAGGCGGGCCACCAGGGTCCGGGTCTCGTCCGGGTCGCGCTCCGCGAGCCAGTCGATCAGCTCCTGGACCAGGGGCGAGATCAAGAGCTTCAGGATCCGGCGTGCCGTGGTCAGGCTGTGCTGGAGGACCAGGTCGGCCCGCGCGGCGTCGAACGCGACCTGATTCTCGTGGCTGTTCTGGCGCACGATGCGAAACGCCCGGGGATTGAGCTCGGTGACCGAGAGCAGGGTACTGAGGTTGTCGCCGTCGCGGTTCGTCGCGGCGATGACCCCGGCGGCATCCTCGATCGCCGCGCTCGACAGGGCCGCATGGTCGGCGTGGGCCTGGACGATCGCCGTGCCCTCGTCGACCTGACCGGCGTCGACCTCCGGGTCGATGATCAACACCTCGAGGCCGTGGGCCCGGAGGTGGCGGTGGATCCAGGAGCCCATCCGCCCGTACCCGCAGAGGATCCAGTTGCCCCGCGGCGCCCGCACCGGCACCCCGAGCTCGACCCCGCGCGCACCCACGAACCACGCATTGAGGTTGTGCAGCTCCGGGCGCGCGATCGCCCGGGAGACGAGCTGGGCGAAGATCTCGAACGGATCGACCACCGTGACGTTGTCCAGCGCACGCAGGTTGGCCTCGTGGCGGGCCGAGGTCGAGCGGCAGATGACCCGCAGCCGCGGGTTGAGGTGGCGGGCCATCACCGCGATCTTGAGGTTGACGTCGTCGTCGTTGGTCAGCGCGACCAGCGCCCGGCAGGCCGGGTGCTCCACCCCCGCGGCCAGCAGGTGCTTGGGCGCACTGGCGTCCGCATGGAGGCCCGGCATCGGCACCGTGTAGTCGCGCACGCCCAGGGCCTTGATGCGCTCGGTGTCGGCATCGAGGATCACCGCACGCATGTGGTGGTCGCTCAGGCCCCGGGCCAGCAGGCTGCCGGCATCGCCGAACCCGCAGAGGATGACGAAGGGCTCCACGTTGCCCTTGACCTTGCGGGCGAAGCGGAAGCCGTCCATGGCCTGGATGAAGTGGGGATTCTGCACCAGCTTGATCAGCGAGCCGATCGCATAGAACCAGGCGATGACGCCGGTATAGAGGCAGAAGATCGTCCACAGGCGCTGCTCCTCGCTGAAGCCGTTGGGCAGCTCGCCGAACCCGGTGGTGGTCGCCGTGTAGGTGAAGAAATAGAAGGCGTGGAAGAGGCTCATGTGGGTCGTCTCGCCGTCGACGACCCGGCCCGGCATCAGGGCCATGCCCATGATGCCCACCGAGTAGACGAACAGCAGCACGAACAGCGGCCGGCGCATGTAGCGCAGCACGATCATCGCCACGCGATCGAGATCGGAGATCGGCCTCACGGGATCGACCCTCCCTGTGGCTGTCCGGAGTGGCAGCGACGCCTCAGCGCCGCGAGAGCAGCGTATCGCCGACCAGGATCACCGTCGCGATGACGTTCGCGACCAGCGCGCCCGTGGCGATCGAGACGATATCGGCCATCTCGGCCGCCCCCGGCCCCCCGCCGCCCTCGGGGTCGGCGACGATCCAGACGACGCGCGCCGTGATCAGCAGCAGGCCGGCCGCCAGGCCGGCCGCCAGCAGCAGCGCCCCGGTCTGGGAGCGGTCGCCGAGCTTCAGGCCGATGGCGACCAGGTTGACGATGATGGTGAAGGTGAGGATCCAGACGTTGTGATGGGCGGCCGTCTCCACGCCCCCGGCCACGAAGGCGGCATTGAGGCTCAGGGTGAGGATGATGAAGAAGCCGAAGGCGACGCGTTCGAGATTCATGAGCCTGCTCCTGACCGGGATGCGCCGTCAGTATAGGCACGAGGGCTTATTTAGCGCGACCGGCAGCGACGGTCGCCCGGCATTCAAGAACAGTGTTCACAAAATGCGGAAACTGGGCTTTACTGATGGGCAGGACGTCACGATATCTGTAACAATGACGTTATAACTCAATGATTGCCCACGAGGCCCGGTGATGGTACGCCCCCTCTGCCTGCTCTTCGATTGTGACGGCACCCTGGTCGACAGCGAACCGCTGCTCGCCGACGAGATGTCCTCGAGCCTCACCGAGGCCGGCCTGCCGTTTCGCACCAGCGACTACATGGGCGAGTTCCGCGGGGCCCGCTTTCGCCGCATCGTTGCCACCCTGGAGCAACGCTACGGCAGCGTCGACCCCGAGCGTCTCGACGCCCTCGAGTGCCGCATGCGCGCCAACCTCAACCGCCGCCTGGCCAGCGAGCTGATCGCCATCGATGGCGCCGCCGAGGCGCTGGCCGCCCTGCGCGGCCACCCCATGGGCGTGGTCTCCAACGGCCCGGAGAACAAGATCCGTACCTCGCTTGCCGCCACCGGCCTCTCCGAGGTCTTCGGCGATCGCCTGTTCAGCGCCTACACCGCCCAGTGCTGGAAGCCCGACCCCTGCCTCTTCCACCATGCGGCAAGCCTGATGGGCTTCGCCGCGGAAGAGTGCGTGGTCATCGACGATGCCCTGGTCGGCGTGCGGGGCGCCCTGGCCGCCGGCATGACGGTGATCCACCTCAACCGCTTCCCCGACGCCGAGCAGACCCCCGACGGGGCGATCATGATCAGCAACATGTTCCAACTGCCGACGATCATCGCCCACCTCGAGACGACCCGCGCCCTGGCCGCCCACGCCTGAGCGCCACATCCCAGCCATTACCCGAGCCGCCGTTCACCGCCTGCCTTCGGGCGGCGCCGGATCACCGGACCGCCGGACCGTCCGGCGGATGCAGCCCGTCGCCGGGATGGCTATCATCGCCGCATCACACGACAATGCGAGGAGGCCCCATGGCATCCCTGAAGGAGCAGCTCGGCGGGCTGGTCTACTCCACCGAACACGGCGATACCTGCCCGGAATGCCGGCGCCCCCAGGCCGAGTGCGCCTGTGCCGAGCAGGCGGAGGCGCAGCGCCTGGCCGAACTCGACGGCACGGTGCGCATTCGCCGCGAGACCAGCGGCCGCAAGGGCAAGGGCGTCACCACCCTGGAGGGCATCCCGCTGCCGACCGAGGAGCTCAAGGCCCTGGCCAAGGCGCTCAAGAAGCGCTGCGGCACGGGCGGCGCCGTCAAGGACGGCATCATCGAGATCCAGGGCGACCAGCGCGACGTGCTCAAGGCCGAGCTCGAGCAGCGCGGCTTCCGGGTCAAGCTGGCCGGCGGTTGACCGAGGCGTCCGGGCCGGCGTCCAGCGCCTCGCAGAGCCCCACCAGGGCATCGGCGGAGGCCGCCACCTTCAGGGCATAGAGGTCGTCGGCGCGGGTCCGCCCCAGGTTCAGGCAGGCGATGGGGCGACCCGCCCTGGCGGCGGCCCGGGCGAAGCGAAACCCGGAGAAGACCATCAGCGACGAGCCCACCACCAGCAGGGCGTCGCTCTCGTCGAGCAGGCCGAAGGCGGCCTCCACGGTGGCGCGCGGCACGCTGTCGCCGAAGAACACCACGTCGGGCTTGTAGATGCCGTCGCTGCAGCGGGTGCAGCCGGGCACCCGGAAATCGGCGAAGTCGGCCTCGAGGTCGGCGTCGCCGTCGGGGCCCGCCCGGGCGCCGACCTCCCGCCAGTGGGGATTGCGCTCGGCCAGCTCCGCGTGCAGGTCGTGGCGCATGCGCCGGGCGCCGCAACCCATGCAGCGGACCCGGTCGGCCCGGCCGTGCAGGTCGATCACCCGTCGCGAGCCGGCCCGCTGGTGCAGGCCATCGACATTCTGGGTGATCACGCCCTGCACGTGGCCCCGCGCCTCGAGCCGCGCCAGCGCGGCGTGGGCGGCGTTGGGGGTCGCCTCCTGCAGGGTGCGAAAGCCGATCAGCGCCCGCGCCCAGTAGCGCTGGCGGGCCGCGTGGCTACCCATGAAGGCCTGGTGCTGCATCGGCGGCGGGCGCTTCCAGTCGCCCTGGTCGTCGCGGTAGTCGGGGATGCCGCTGGCGGTGCTGATGCCGGCGCCCGTGAGCACGGCGAGCCGCGGATGGCGGCGGACGAAGGCCGCCAGGGCCTCCAGGTCGGGGTCGTTGCCTGTCACGCTGCGCTGCCTCACCTCTGCCTCCTGATGGTCCGGCACACCGGGGCCGTCGACGATCGGCCGCGAGCGACTGTGCCAGCCACGTCGGCTCGCCGATCGCGCCGAATGAGCATGGCCCCCCGGGGGGCAGGTTGTCTAGAATGGAGCCTCTCCCTCAGGGCAAGGACACCCGATGGCCTGGCTGGAATACCTGCTGCCGCTGATCTTCCTGTTTCCACTGGCGGCCACCGCCGTGATCGTGCTGGCGCTGCGCAACCTGCACGATGCCCGGGTGCACTCGCCCTTCGACGCCCACCCGCTGAAGGAGCCCGGCCAGGGCCTGCGCGACCGCCTCGACCGCGCCTTCGCCGGCCTCTTCCTCGACGGCGCCCTGGGCCCCATCGTCGTCCTGGCGCCGCTGGTCTACGGCATGGGCCGCATGCTCTTCGCCAGCGAGCAGAACTGGATCGAGTGGGCCCTCTACGGCGCCCTGAGCACCCTGCTGGTGCTGGTGTTCTGCTTCCTGCTGATCCGCGACTTCCAGCGTATCCGCCGGCTCAAGCTGGGGCTCGCCTGCGAGCTCGCCGTGGGCCAGGAGCTCGAGCGGCTGATCCGCCCCGAGGGGCACCCCTACTACGTCTTCCACGACGTGCCGGGCGACGGCCGCCCCCTCGATCACGTGGCGGTCACCCCCCACGGCATCTTCGTGATCGAGACCCGCGCCCGCACGCCGGCCCTCACGCCCGGCGGCCAGGAGGACAACCGCGTCGTCGTCGAGGCCGAGCGGCTGCGCTTCCCCGGCTGGAGCGAGCGGGCGCCGCTGCACCGGACCCGCGCGGCGGCGCAGTGGCTGTCGACCTGGCTGGAGCGCCAGGTCGGCCAGGCGGTGCCGGTCAAGGGGGTGCTGGCGCTGCCCGGCTGGCGGGTCGAGCAGGAGGGCGCCGCCAAGGACCTGCTGGTGGTCAATGGCGAGGACCTGGCGCGGCGCCTCAGCGAACGCGCCCAGGGCGAGCTCGACCCCGCCCTCCACGACGCCGCCATCGTCGCCCTGCGCCGGCACGCCGGCCTGTCGAGCCCACCGCCCGAGGCCTGAGCCCTGCTGGGCCGGCCGCCCGTCACTCGAAGCGCGCGATGCGCACCCGGGTCGCGCAGCGCCCACGCCCCTGGCGCACCAGGCTCTCGGCCACCGGGAAGTCCGCCAGTCGGTCGGCGGCGATGCCGATGCGCACCTCGGTGAGCAGGCGGTTGCCCCGCCCGCCGCAGGAGAGCCGCAGCGCCCGCCCGGTGTCCTCGCCGAAGGCCGCCTCGAAGGCGTCGATCAGGGCGTTGCGCGCCACCTCGCCGCCCTGGTTCAGGGTCACGAAGGCGCCGAAGGCGCTCTCGTTGACCGCCTCGACCAGCGTCACCGAGGCCGCGAAGTAGGCCGCCTCGGGCAGCGCCAGGCAGGCGGCATGCTTGGCGTACTGGTAGCGCTCCAGGCAGCTGGCCCGCCCCGGCATCGCCGTATCGAGGCGCCGGTCCAGCGCCGCCGGCAGGTCGAGCGGCGGGTGGGCGCGACAGAAGCTGCCGTCGGCCCGGGGCCGCTCGAGAAAGCACCCCTCCCGCCACCAGCGCCTACGGTCGACGCCCCGCTCGGCGAAGCGCTCGGGCAGCGAGGGCCACAGGCCGTGCAGCACGAAGCCGCGATCGGCGCCCTCGCGCAGGGCCGGCTCGCGGCACTCCCGCGGCGGGCGGGAGCGGCTCGCGCAGAAGCCGGGGTGCCAGGTCAGCGCCAGGGTGTAGTGATCGAAGCCCTCAGCCGGCAGCGCCTCAAGGGGGGCGCGTTCTTCGGCGCCCTGCACCGCGCCCGAGGCCT
Organism: Halomonas sp.; assembly: GCA_033720795.1. Taxonomy (GTDB): domain Bacteria; phylum Pseudomonadota; class Gammaproteobacteria; order Pseudomonadales; family Halomonadaceae; genus Halomonas. The sequence goes on from JAWWBV010000051.1 coordinate 9,352, forward strand.
GCGCGAGCGCCGCCGCCGCGACGCCGATCAGCAGCGCCGTCGCCAGTCCCCGCAGCGATCGCGTCCAGCCCGCCACGCTCAGTCGCCCCGCAGCCGGCCGCCCATCTCCTGGGCCAGGTCCACGGCGTAGTGGTCGGTCATGCCGCCGATGAAGTCGAGCATGCGCCGGTAGCTGTCGTAGAGGCTCCAGGAGGGGCGCGGGGTGTTCTCGCCGATCAGCGCCAGCACCCGCTGGTGCTTGAAGGTCGAGCGCCCCTGGTAGTGCAGCTCGTGGGCGGCCCCGATAAAGGCCTCCAGAAGAATCCCCAATGTCGTGTAGGCACCGATCTCCAGCTTGGCCTTGCGCTCGTTCTGGAAGATCCGCTTGCGGGCCAGCTGCTTGGCCGTCCTCACGCCCCAGCCGAGGTCCGGGTGGCAGAGCTCCAGCAGGTCCTCCTGGAGGCGCCCGCCCAGCAGTTCCGCCTCGTGCTGCACGAAGACCGCACCGACGTCGCTCACCGCCCGCTCCATGGCCGCGCCGCGCAGGGCGGCGATGCGCCGGCGCTGGGAGACGCCGCTGCGCTGCATCTCGGGGTAGTCGGGCGGCGCGCCGCCGGCGATCTGGGTGAGGATCTCGGCCACCTCCTCGAAGCCCAGGATGCCCATCTCCAGGCCGTCCTCGAGGTCGAGCAGGGCGTAGCAGATGTCGTCGGCCGCCTCGACCAGCCAGGCCAGCGGGTGGCGACACCAGCGCCCCTCGCCGCGGGGCAGCAGGCCGAGCCGGTCGGCCACCTCCTCGAGCAGCGCGCGCTCGCTCTGGTAGCAGCCGAACTTGCCGGCCGCCCCGCCGTGCTCGACGGTCCAGGGGTACTTGAGCAGGGTGCCGAGCGTCGCCGTGGTCAGGCGCATGCCGCCGCGGAACTGGTTGTACTCGACCTGGGTGACGATGCGAAAGCCCTGGGCGTTGCCCTCGTAGGTGAGCAGGTCCTCGCGCTCGAGGGCCGAGAGTCCGTCGAGCAGGCCGCTGCCGTCGACCTCGGCGCGGGCGAACCAGTCGCGGATCGCATACTCGCCGGCGTGGCCGAAGGGGGGGTTGCCGATGTCATGGCCGAGGCACGCCGCCTGGACGATCACCCCCAGGTCGGCCGGGGTGATCCAGGCCGGCAGGCGCTCGCTCAGCCGCTCGCCGACGATCATGCCCAGCGAGCGGCCCACGCAGCCCACTTCCAGCGAGTGCGTCAGCCGGGTGTGGATATGGTCGTTGTCGGTCAGCGGGTGCACCTGGGTCTTGCGCCCCAGGCGGCGGAAGGAGCCGGCGAAGACGATCCGGTCGTGATCCTTGTGGAAGGGGCTGCGGCCGATCTCGCCACGCCCGCTTCCCGGGCGCGCATCGCGCCGGTCGTGCAGCCGCCCCGGGTCGAGCAGCCGTTCCCAGCTCATCTGCGTCATGGGCAATCTCTCCTTGGAGCCCCCATTCTGGCACCGCCACGAGCGAGATTGCCATCGCCATTCCGGCGTCGAGCTGCCGGCGCTGTTCGGCCGCTCGGCCGTGGCACTGGTACTCTGTGCCCTGGTGCTGGCACTGCTGACGCCGCTGATCGGCCGCCTGCTCAAGGGCGGCCAGCGCGAGACCGCCGCTTCCTCTCCCTCTTCTTCCACCACCGGAGCCTGACATGAGCCACGCCCCCTCGACCCCCGCGGCCCGCCTCGCCGCCCTGCGCGACGCCATGCGCGAGCACGCCATCGACGCCTGGTGGCTGCCCTCGTCCGACCCCCACAACTCCGAGTACCTGCC
>JAWWBV010000052.1:0-10932 GCA_033720795.1 Halomonas sp.
CATCCGCATGTGGCGCTACTACCTCTGCTACTGCGAGGGGGGCTTCATGGAGCGCACCATCGGCACCTGCCAGCTGCTGCTGGCCAAGCCCGGCGCCCGTCCGGCGCCGCTCACCGGGGAGGCGTGACCCGCGATGGCCGCCCTCTCCGCCGCTCCCGTGAAGCTGCTGGCCAACCTGGCCGCCTTCCAGGCGGGCTGGTTCGCCTGCGTGCTGGGTGGCTCGCTGATCGGAGGACTGGTCGTGGCGCTGATCCTCACCCTGCACCTCGCCTGGCTGGGCCGCCCCGGGGAGTGGCGCTGGCTTCTGGCCTTCGCCGCCCTGGGACTCGCGGTCGACGGCAGCCTGTCGCTCGCCGGCGGCTTCGCGTTCCCAGATGAGACGCTCGCCATCGCCGGCCTGCCGCCCTGGCTGTGGCTGCTCTGGCCGCTGTTCGCGACCCTCGTCCACCACTCGCTGGCCTGGCTCTGGTCGCTCCCCTGGCTCGCCGTGCTCGGCGGGGCCACCAGCGGTCCACTCTCCTACTATGCCGGCGCCCGCCTCGCCGGCGTCGAGCTGGCGCCCTGGCTGCTGCCCGCCGAGGCGATCGCCTGGGCGCTGATCTGCCTGGCGCTAAGCCATCGCCTCGGCCACGCGCCGGCCCTCGAGGATGTCGCCGGTAATGCTCCCCCTCGCTAGAGAGCGGCAGAGCCATCCAGGTCATCGGTCGATAGAGTGAGGGCTGGCCATAGGGGCTGACGCTCACTCGATGAGTGGACGCCCCCCGGCATTCGCCGTGGCTCTGGAGAGAGTATCGGCCGCCCTGTCGAAAGCTTGCCCCCTTCCCGACGGCCCCCGAGGCGGCATGGCAACCCGCTCGGCGTGCATTCGTCGAGTGTGGACAGTAGACTAGGCACAGCCGCCCGGCGGCCTCCGGCCGCTTTCGGCACACAATAATCCCGACACTCGGAACGATTCAGTGACCAAGCAACACTCCTTTGATCGCGAAGAACTGCTGGCCTGCTCACGCGGCGAGCTGTTCGGTCCGGGCAATGCGCAATTGCCGGCCCCCAACATGCTGATGCTCGATCGCATCATGCACATCCACGAGGAAGGTGGGGATCACGGCAAGGGCGAGTTGATCGCCGAGCTGGATATCCGCCCCGACCTGTGGTTCTTCGACTGCCACTTCCCGGGCGATCCGGTGATGCCCGGCTGCCTGGGCCTGGACGCCATGTGGCAGCTGGTCGGCTTCTACCTGGGCTGGCTCGGCCACCCCGGTCGCGGTCGCGCCCTGGGCTGCGGCGAGGTCAAGTTCTCCGGCCAGATCCTGCCCGATGCCGAGAAGGTCACCTACCGCATCAACATCAAGCGCATCATCACCCGGCGCCTGATTCTGGGCATCGCCGACGGCACCGTGTGCGTCGACGGCCGCGACATCTATCAGGCCAACGACCTGCGCGTCGGCCTGTTCACCTCCACCGCGAACTTCTGATCAGGAGGCTCCCATGCGACGAGTGGTAGTCACCGGCCTGGGCATCGTGTCCTGCCTGGGCAACGATGCACAACAGGTGTTGGAGGCGCTCCGGAACGGGCGCTCGGGCATTCGCTTCAAGGACGAGTACGCCGAACGCGGCTTTCGCAGTCAGGTGGCCGGCAGCGTCGACATCGACCTGGACGCCCTGATCGACCGCAAGCTGCGCCGCTTCATGGGCGATGCCGCCGCCTACGCCTATGTCTCCATGGCCCAGGCCATCGAGGACTCGGGCCTCACGCCGGAGCAGGTCTCCAACGAGCGCACCGGCCTGATCGCCGGCTCCGGCGGCGCGTCCAGCGCCAATCAGGTCGAGGCCGCCGACGTCATGCGTGAGAAGGGCCTGCGCCGCGTGGGTCCCTATCGGGTCACGCGCACCATGGGCAGCACCGTCTCGGCCTGCCTGGCGACGCCGTTCAAGATCAAGGGTGTCAACTACTCGATCTCCTCGGCCTGCGCCACCTCGGCCCACTGCATCGGCAGTGCCGTCGAGCAGATCCAGCTGGGCAAGCAGGACGTGGTGTTCGCCGGCGGCGGCGAGGAAGAGCACTGGACCCTGTCCTGCCTGTTCGATGCCATGGGCGCGCTCTCGACCCACTACAACGAGACGCCGGATAAGGCCTCGCGCCCCTATGACCAGGCCCGCGATGGCTTCGTCATCGCCGGCGGCGGCGGCATGCTGGTGCTCGAGGACCTGGAGCACGCCCAGGCGCGCGGCGCCAAGATCTATGCCGAGGTGGTCGGCTATGGCGCCACCTCCGACGGCCACGACATGGTTGCCCCGTCCGGCGAGGGCGCGGCACGCTGCATGCGCCAGGCCATCGCTACGGTCGACGGCGACATCGACTACGTCAACACCCACGGCACCTCCACGCCGGTGGGCGATGTCGCCGAGCTGAAGGCGATCCGCGAGGTGTTCGGCGACCGTACCCCGGCGATGAGCTCGACCAAGTCGCTGACCGGTCACTCGCTGGGCGCTACCGGCGTGCAGGAAGCGATCTACTCGCTGCTGATGATGGAGAACGACTTCATCACCGCCTCGGCCAACATCGAGCATCTGGACGAGCAGGCGACCGGCTTCGACATCGTCACCGAACGCCGCGACGGCGTGGCGGTCGAGCGCGTGCTGTCCAACAGCTTCGGCTTCGGCGGCACCAACGCCTGCCTGGTGCTGGAGAAGTTCAAGGACTGACGCCAGGAGCGGAGCTCGAGGGCGGGGCCGGCGACGGCTTCGCCCGTCGGGTCACCGGGCGAAACGCAAGAAGGCGCCCCGCGGGGCGCCTTCTTGCGTTGGTCACGACACAACGGGACCGGCTCAGGCCGGGCGCTTCACCGGCGCGGAAGCCGTGTCGGGCCGCGGCACCTCGGAGATCTCCGCCAGGCGCGCCTCGATCCAGGCCTCGGCCTCCGCCATCACCTCTTCCGGGGTGCGCCCCTCTGTCGCGATCGCCGGGCCGACCTCGAGCGTCAGGCGTCCCGGCTTCTTGACCCAGTGGCGGCCCGGCCAGCGCTCCCCAGCATTATGGGCCACAGGCACCACCGGCATCCCGGCGCGACAGGCGATCACCGCGCCGCTCTTGTTGTAGCGCACGCGGGACCCCGGGGAGACCCGAGTGCCCTCGGGGAAGATCAGTACCGAGAGCCCCGCCTCGAGGCGCGCCTTGCCCTGAGTGAGCACCTGCTTCATGGCCCGGGCCGGCTTCGAGCGGTCCAGCGCGATCGGGTGCAGCAGGCGAAGCCCCCAGCCGAAGACCGGGATATTGAGGAGTTCACGCTTGAGCACCGTGCAGACCGGCGGATGCAGCAGCTGCAGGTAGACCGTCTCCCACTCGGACTGATGGTTGGAGAGGATCACGCAGGGGCCGTCCGGCAGGCGTTCATGGCCACGGAACTCGTAGCGCACGCCGCAGACCAGGCGGAACCAGGCGATGATGAAGTGGTTGTAGAGGTTGAGCAGACGATAGCGGGAGGCCAGCGGCAGGAAGGGGGCCGGGGGCAGGAAGAGCACCCCGCAGACCAGCATGGCCAGGACATAGCCGACGTAGAAGATCAGGCTGCGGATCACGTTCATTGTGGCGCCGACTCCTCGGCCCTGACCAGGCACCAGGCGTCCAGCATGCGACCGACCTCCAGCCGCCAGGGCTTCTGATGGACGCCGAACACGTCCAGCACCCGCCGGCAGTTCAGCACCCGACGCAGCGGCTGGTCGTGGTGGTGCTTGAGCGCCTTGGCAGTGCCCAGGGCGACCCGCTCGCCGCGGCCCTCGAGTCGCGTGTCGAGCTGGGTGCGCACCATCGAGACGAAGGTGTAGGCGCTCACCGGCTCGGTGCCGGCCAGGTGATAGCTGCCCCAGGCGTCGGCGCCGCAGTGCTGCTGCTGGAGCATGCCGATCAGGGCCATGGCCACGGCATCTGCCGAGGTCGGACAGAAGATCACGTCGGATTCCGCGCGCACCTCGCCGCCATCCATGAAGGTATCGAGCAGCTCGCTCAGCCAGGCGTGGCTGCCTTCAAGGGCGAACAGCGGCCCCAGGCGCACGATGAGATGGTGCGGCAGCTCGGCGCGAATCCGATCACCGGTGCGCACCAGCCGCCGCAGGCCGTCGTCCCGGGGCTCGGGAATCACATGCTCGTCGATGGGGACGTCGAAGCCATCCTCGTAGAGCTGGTCGGAAACGCACCACACCAGCGGGATCTCCGCCTCGCGGCAGATCTCCATGCAGGCCTCGACCGCCTCGGCGTGGGCCGTGACGGCCGCCGGCTCGGCGGTCAGCGGACGCGACAGCGGCGGGATCACCAGCGCATCCGGGCGCAGCGACTCGAGCCGCGACGGCGTGGTGTGCAACGCCGGCTCGATGGTGAGCTCGGTGTCGCTGCGCCGGTTGGCCTCGCGGGCCATCGCCAGGCTCAGGCAGTGGCCGGCCTCCAGAATCAGCAGCTTCACGGCATCTCCTCGGCTAACGCTCGATCAGAACGGGATCTCGTCGTCGAAATCATCGAAGCTGCCCGGATCCGGGGCGCCGTAGTTGCCGCCCTGCTGGGACGGCGCCGGCTGCGGGGCCGGACGCTGGGGCTGACCGCCACCGTACTGGCCGCCCTGCTGAGGCGGCTGCTGGCCGCCGCCGAAGTTGCCGCCCTGCTGCGGGGGCTGGCCGCCCTGCGGGGGCCGGCCGCCGCCGAAGCCGCCGCCCTGGCCGCCATCGCCGCGGCCGTCGAGCATCTGCATGTCGTTGGCGACGATCTCGGTGCTGTACTTGTCCTGGCCGTTCTGGTCCTGCCACTTGCGGGTCTGCAGACGGCCCTCGATGTAGACCTTGGAGCCCTTCTTGAGGTACTGCTGGGCGATCTCGGCGGTCTTGTTGAACAGCACGACCCGGTGCCACTCGGTGCGCTCCTGGCGCTGGCCGCTCTGGCGGTCCATCCAGGTGTCCGTGGTGGCCAGGTTGAGGTTGGCGACGGCGGTGCCGGAGGGCGTGAAACGCACTTCCGGGTCCTGGCCGAGGTTGCCGATGAGAATGACCTTGTTGATGCCACGGGCCATGGGGAACTCCTTGCTGTCATGAAATGCGTTATACGGCGATCGAGTGGCACCCAGGGCGCCCTCTCCGGATCATACGCGGCTCAGGCGCCGCTGTGGGGATTGCCGGAGCCGGTGAGGCGCGCCAGGGCCTGCTCGTCGAGGCGCTGCCGGTCCACCTTCAGGTAGGCCAGGCGCTCCTCGGGAACGACCAGCACGTCCTCCACCCCGGCCACGTCGGCGAAACGCGCCATCAGCGTCTCCAGGGCATCGTCCTGCTCATGGTCGTCCAGCGCCACCACCTCGCTGGAGAGGTGCCGAGGGGGCGCCATGCCGGCCATCGCCGCCAGCCAGGCCAGGCCCAGCAGGCCACAGCCGAGGAAGACCGCGGAGAGCCCCCACTGCTGCGCGAGCCAGCCCCCCAGCACGCCGCCGAGGAAGGCGCCCAGGAACTGGCTGGTGGAGTAGACGCCCATGGCGGTGCCCTTGGCACCGGCCGGGGCGAGCTTGCTGAGCATCGAGGGCAGCGTGGCCTCGAGCAGATTGAAGGCGATGAAGAACAGCAGCAGCCAGCCGAACAGCGCCCAGACGCCCTCGCCGAGGCCGGCGAGGCCGAACAGGCTCAGGGTGATGCCGGTGATCGCGGCGAGGCACATGCTCTTCATGCGGCGCCGCTTCTCGGCGACGATCACCAGCGGCACCATGGCCAGGAAGGCCAGCAGCATGACGCCGAGATAGACGAGCCCATGCTGCGACTCGGCGATGCCCGCGTTCACCAGCCGGAAGGGTACGGCGACGAAGATCGCCATCAGCACCAGGTGCAGGGCGAAGATCGAGAGGTCCATGCGCCACAGGTCGCTGCGCGCGAGGATCCCGCGCAGCTGGGCGCGGTCCATGCCCACGTCGCGGTGGCGTACACGGCGCGGCGCCGGCGGCACCAGTTTCCACAGCACGAAGAGCCCCAGCAGCGCCAGGGCGGCGGTGAACCAGAAGACGCCGGCGAGGCCGTGGTCCGCGGCGAGCCAGGGCCCCAGCACCATCGCCACGGCGAAGGCCACGCCGATGGAGAGCCCGATGGTGGCCATGGCGGCGGTACGCACCTGCTCGCGGGTCTGGTCGGCGAGCAGCGCCATGATGGCCGCCGCCACGGCGCCGCTGCCCTGCAGGCAGCGCCCCAGGATCACCGCGCCGATGGAGTCGGCCTGGGCGGCCACCAGGCTGCCGAGCATGAACAGCACGAGGCCGAAGGCGATCACCGGCTTGCGCCCGAGGCGGTCGGAGAGCAGCCCGAAGGGAATCTGCAGCACCGCCTGGGTGAGGCCGTAGATGCCCAGCGCCAGGCCGACCAGCAGCGGCGTGGCGCCGGCCAGGTCGTCGGCGTACAGGGCCAGCACCGGCAGCACCATGAACAGCCCGAGCATGCGCGTGGCATAGAGCCCGGCCAGCCCGGTGATGGCACGACGCTCGGTGGCTAACAGCAGTCCTGAGACCTTTCGCATAGCGATTAGAACTTCCGTGGGCGGGCCCTCGGGCCCGGAGGTGGACCGCATATTCTAGCGGCTAGCCACCCCCCAGGGAAAGCCGAGGGCGGCGGCGCTTTGCCGCCGGTGTGGCCCGCCCCGTATAATCGAAGTTTTGCCGCGTCCGGCGAGGTGGGAATGGACACAATTCTGGTCAGGGGTGCGCGCACCCACAACCTGAAGAACATCGACGTCGAACTGCCCCGCGACAAGCTGATCGTGGTCACCGGGCTCTCCGGGTCGGGCAAGTCGTCGCTGGCCTTCGATACTCTCTATGCCGAGGGCCAGCGCCGCTACGTGGAGTCGCTCTCCACCTACGCGCGCCAGTTCCTGTCGATGATGGAGAAGCCCGACGTCGACCACATCGAGGGGCTGTCACCGGCGATCTCCATCGAGCAGAAGTCCACCTCCCACAACCCGCGCTCTACCGTCGGCACCATCACCGAGATCTACGACTACCTGCGCCTGCTGTTCGCCCGCGCCGGCACCCCGCGCTGCCCCGAGCACGGCGAGGACCTCGAGGCACAGACCGTGTCGCAGATGGTCGACCAGGTGCTGGCCCTGCCCGAGGGCAGCAAGCTGATGCTGCTGGCCCCGGTGGTCACGGGGCGCAAGGGCGAACACCTGCAGCTGCTGGCCGAGCTGCGCGCTCAAGGCTTCGTGCGCGCCATGGTCGACGGCCAGGTGCTGGAGCTCGACGACATCGCCCCGCTGGACAAGAACAAGAAGCACGACATCAGCGTAGTGGTCGACCGCATCAAGGTGCGCGAGGGGCTGGCCCAGCGCCTGGCAGAGTCCTTCGAGACGGCCCTCAACCTGGCCGACGGTACCGCCATGATCCACTTCATGGACGGCGAGGCCGATGACCTGGCCTTCTCGTCGCGCTTCGCCTGCCCGGTGTGCGGCTACTCCATCGCCGAGCTCGAGCCGCGCATGTTCTCCTTCAACAACCCGGCCGGCGCCTGCTCCACCTGCGACGGCCTCGGCGTGCAGCAGTTCTTCGATCCCGACAAGCTGATCAGCCACCCCGAACTCTCCCTGGCCGAGGGCGTGATCAAGGGCTGGGACCGACGCAGCGTCTACTACTTCAACCAGCTGCAGGCGGTCGCCGACCACTATCGCTTCACCCTGGAGACGCCCTGGCAGGACCTGGCGCGCCACGAGCGGGAGATCATCCTCCACGGCAGCGGCAACGACGAGATCGCCTTCCACTACGTCAACGACCGCGGCCGCAAGGTCACCCGGCAGCACCCCTTCGAGGGCGTGCTGCCCAACATGCAGCGTCGCTATCGCGAGACCGAATCGAGCATGGTGCGCGAGGACCTGGCCCGCCACATCGCCGTGCAGCCCTGCCCGACCTGCCACGGCTCGCGGCTGCGCCGGGAGTCACGGCACGTCTACATCGACGACAACACCCTGCCCCAGCTCGTCCGCCTGCCCATCGGCGAGGCGCTGGCCTACTTCGGCGAGCTCAGCCTGCCGGGCCGCCGCGGCGAGATCGCCGTCAAGATAGTAAACGAGATCCACGCGCGCCTGGAGTTCCTGGTCAACGTCGGGCTCGACTACCTGAATCTCGAGCGCAGTGCCGAGACGCTCTCCGGCGGCGAGGCCCAGCGAATCCGGCTGGCGAGCCAGATCGGCGCCGGCCTGGTCGGCGTGATGTACATCCTCGACGAGCCCTCCATCGGCCTGCACCAGCGCGACAACGACCGACTGCTGCAGACCCTGGAGCGGCTGCGCGACCTGGGCAATACCGTGATCGTGGTCGAGCACGACGAGGACGCCATCCGCGCCGCCGACCACGTGCTCGACATCGGCCCCGGGGCCGGCGTCCACGGCGGGCAGATCGTCGCCCAGGGCACGCCCGAGGACATCATGGCGACGCCCGACTCCCTCACCGGCCAGTACCTCGCCGGCAGCCGGCGCATCGAGGTCCCGCCGTGGCGGATTCCCGGCAACCCCGAGAAGGTGGTACGCCTCACCGGAGCCCGAGGCAACAATCTCCAGGAGGTCACCCTCGAGCTGCCCCTGGGGCTGTTCGTCTGCATCACCGGCGTCTCGGGCTCCGGCAAGTCGACGCTGATCAACGCCACCCTGATGCCGATCGCCGCCCGGGAGCTCAACCGTGCCACCAGCCTGACCCCGGCCGCCCACGATCGCCTCGAGGGCCTCGAACACCTCGACAAGGTGATCGACATCGACCAGAGCCCCATCGGGCGCACGCCGCGCTCCAACCCGGCCACCTACACCGGCATCTTCACGCCGATCCGCGAGCTCTTCGCCGGCACCCAGGAGGCGCGTTCACGGGGCTACAAGCCCGGGCGCTTCTCCTTCAACGTCAAGGGCGGGCGCTGCGAGGCGTGCCAGGGCGAGGGGATGATCAAGGTGGAGATGCACTTCCTGCCGGACATCTACGTACCCTGCGACGTCTGCAAGGGCAAGCGCTACAACCGCGAGACCCTGGAGATCGCCTACAAGGGCAAGAGCATCCACGAGGTGCTGGAGATGACCGTCGAGGAGGCGCTGGAATTCTTCTCACCGGTGCCGGCCATCGCCCGGCGCCTGCAGACCCTGCTCGACGTGGGGCTCTCCTATATCCGCCTGGGACAGAGCGCCACCACGCTCTCCGGCGGCGAGGCGCAGCGGGTCAAGCTGGCCCGGGAGCTGGCCAAGCGCGATACCGGCAAGACACTGTATATCCTCGACGAGCCCACCACCGGCCTGCACTTCGAGGACATCCGTCAGCTGCTCACGGTGCTGCACCGCCTGCGCGACCACGGCAACACCATCGTGGTGATCGAGCACAACCTGGACGTGATCAAGACCGCCGACTGGCTGATCGACCTGGGTCCCGAGGGCGGCTCCGGTGGCGGGCGGATCATCGCCGAGGGTACCCCGGAACAGGTGGCGCGCCTCGAGGCGTCGCATACCGGGCGCTTCCTCAAGCCGCTGCTGGAGCGCCTCAAGGACACCAGGACGGAGCCAGAGACCACTGCATAGCGGCAAGGAGCAAGGAGCAAGGAGCAAGGAGCAAGGAGCAAGGAGCAAGGAGCAAGGAGCAAGGAGCAAGGAGCAAGGAGCAAGGCAGCAGGATGGGCCTCGTGACAGGCTACAAGGGGCTTCCTTGTCACTTGCCCCTCAAATAAAAAACCGGCCCCTCGAAAGGAGCCGGTTTGGCGTACCACTGGCAGAAGGCCGGGCGAGGATCACTCCTCGGCGGCTTCCTCGACGACCGGACGGTCGACCAGTTCGACGAAGGCCATGGGGGCGTTGTCGCCGGTGCGGTAGCCGCACTTGAGGATACGGACGTAACCGCCCGGACGCTCGGCGTAACGCGGACCCAGCTCGTTGAAGAGCTTGCCGACCGCTTCCTTGGAGCGGGTACGGCTGAAGGCCAGACGACGGTTGGCGACGCTATCCTGCTTGGCCAGGGTGATCAGCGGCTCGATGACGCGACGCAGCTCCTTGGCCTTGGGCAGGGTTGTCTTGATCACTTCGTGCTCGACCAGCGAGACAGACATGTTCTTGAACATGGCCTGGCGGTGCGTGCTGGTGCGATTCAGGTGACGACCACTCTTACGATGACGCATGGTTGTGATTCCTTACCAAACTGGGACTCGAGTCGAGGCTCACGCGGAGGCCTTGTCGTCCTTCAGGCTAGCGGGCGGCCAGTTCTCCAGCCGCATGCCCAGGGAAAGCCCGCGGGCGGCCAACACGTCCTTGATCTCATTCAGGGACTTCTTGCCGAGATTGGGGGTCTTCAGCAGCTCCACCTCGGTGCGCTGGATCAGATCCCCGATGTAGTAGATGTTCTCGGCCTTCAGGCAGTTGGCGCTGCGAACGGTCAACTCGAGATCGTCTACGGGGCGCAGCAGGATCGGATCGATATGATCCTCTTCCTCCACCACTTCCTGTTCCTTGTCGGCTTCCAGGTCGACGAACGCGGCCAGCTGCTCCTGCAGGATGGTGGCGCTGCGACGGATCGCCTCTTCCGGATCCAGGGTGCCGTCGGTTTCCAGGTTGATGATCAGCTTGTCGAGGTCGGTGCGCTGTTCGACACGCGCGGCCTCGACCGAGTAGGAAACCCGGCGCACGGGGCTGAAGGTTGCATCCAGCTGCAGGCGACCGATGGCGCGGGACTCGTCGTCGGCCTCGCCACGGGCGTCCGCGGGCTCGTAGCCGCGGCCGCGGGCGACCTTGAGCTGCATCTTCAGCTCGGCACCCTCGTTGACGTGGGCGATGACATGCTCGGGGTTGACGATCTCGACGTCGTGGTCGAGCGCGATGTCCCCTGCCGTCACGACGGCCGGCCCCTGCTTGTTCAGCGAGAGCACTGCCTCGTCGCGGCTATGCATCCGGAGCGCCACGTCCTTGAGGTTCAGGAG
>JAWWBV010000053.1:0-10887 GCA_033720795.1 Halomonas sp.
AATGCGGCGAGTTCGTCAAGCGGGAATTTTCAAAGCGTCTTCGAAAAACCCAAATGGAAACAAGCACTTCTGCCACCATCACCGCCTGCAACGTTTGCCCGTCGCCGGCAGCGGATGCGTACTTTACGGATTTCCCGGGGGCCGTGCAAGGCCTCAATGAAGAAAAATGTCGAGCGGGTGTCACGGCCGTGACGAGGCGGTGACCACCACCGTATCCACAACACCGTCGAGCGCCCGGCGCGACGACCGGGTGTGGATGGATTTCTCGCCCTCCAGAGACACGAACGCTCGCGCGAGGCGGGCGTCGTGACGGGCGCAGGATACCGCCCGGGCGGCCTGCTGGCGAGGTCGCTTCTGGTGGAGGCTGGCCTCAGCCGCGGATGGCCAGGCGCACCCGCCCGCCATTGCTCTCGTAGGCACTCACCTCGATCGCGTAGGTGCCGGGCTCGAGATAGCGATGGATCCGTGAGCCGTAGCCGAGGTCACCGGCATCGTCGTTCTGTTCGCTGACGCCGTTGCCCGTCAGGCCGAGGATGGTGTCCACGGCACCCGAGGTGGTCTCGATGATCACCTCCTGGGCCGCCTCGACGACCAGCCGGTAGGTCAGGCTGCGGCCGGGGCTCAGCTGGCCATAGACCTCCTCGCCGGTCGCCACCTCTCCCCCGTTGCTGATGCACCCCTCGAAGGCACGCTGCTCGGTGCACAGCCGGTAGGCGCCGGTGCCGCTGTAGCTCTCCACGTCCAGGCGATACTCGCCACGGTCTGCAGCCGCGAGTCGGTGCCGGTGCCACCGTCGTCGTCGACCAGCTCGCTGCCCTCTCCCGTGACATGCAGCACGGTATCGACGGCCGAGGAGCGCAGCGCCAGCGAGACGATGGACGCCGTCGGCGCCCCGCAGGCGGGGCGCACACGCCTCGCCGGAGGCCTCGACGGCCTTGTCGTCCTGCTCGACCTCGACGCGATACTCCCCGGCGCCGAGGTAGGCATCGAGGCGCAGCTCGCCGGGCGCGGCTCTCAGGGGGCGGCGCTGGCTCGGTCGATCAGCGAGAGGATCGAGCGGTACGGGATGCCGCCATGCTCGGTCAGGCCGATCTCGCAGGTACGCGAGTTGGAGTAGCCGGCGCTGCAGTCGGCCACCTGCTCGGCCAGCCCTGCCAGCGCGGAGGCGTTGAGCTCCGGCGTGGTGAAGCCCTTGTCGCCGGCGAAGCCGCAGCAGGTGATCTCGGCCGGCACCACCACCTCCCGGGCGCAGGCCCGGGCCAGGGCGACGAACTTGTCGGCCAGCCCCATTCGCGTGCTCGAGCAGGTCACGTGGACGGCGACTCGCTCGTCCAGCGGCGTCACGGCGAGCCTCGGCAGCAGGTGATCGTGGGCGAAGGCGACCGGCTCCAGCATCTCGAGGCGCGCGTCGAGGTGCTCGCGCATCTGCAGGGTGCAGGGGCTGGTGTCGCAGAGCACCGGGTAGCGGCCGTTCTGGCTCGCCACCAGCAGCTCGCGGTTGAGCTCGCGCCCCTTGTGGGTCGCCTCCTCGAACTGCCCCTTGGACTGGAAGGCCATGCCGCAGCAGAGGTGGCCGATCATCTCCGGCAGGATCACCTCGAAGCCGGCCTTGTCGAGCAGCGCCAGGGTGATCTCCATCACCGAGCGCCGCTCCGTGTCGTCATGGTCGGCGCCGAAGATGCGGGTGGCGCAGGAGGGCAGGTAGACCACCTTGTCACGCGCGGCATCGCCCGACGACACCCGATCGAGCACCCGAATCGACGCCGACCTGGGCAGCGCCGGGCTCCAGCGGGGCAGGCGGTCGCCGCTCAGGCGGCGCGCCCCGCCGCTGGCACTCGCCATCAGGTCGGTGCCGAGCAGGGTCCTGGCCGCGCCGGCCGCGTTGAGCCCGCCACGGGCCACCCGGGTCGCGCCCGAGAAGTGGCGCCCGATGCGCCGGGCGACCCCGGCCGTGCCGGCGGCCCGCTCGTGGCGCATCCCGCGCACCAGGTCGCCGGTGTTGATGCCCACCGGGCACTGGGTGGAACAGAGGCCGTCGGCGGCGCAGGTCTCGTCCCCCGCGTAGCGATAGTCGTCGCGCAGGGTAGCCAGGCGCGCCTCGTCCTCGGCGCCGCGCGAGGCGCCCAGCGCCTCGAGCCGCGCCAGCTCCCGGGCGATGACGATGCGCTGTCGCGGGGTGAGGGTCAGGTCCTTCGACGGGCAGACCGCCTCGCAGAAGCCGCACTCGATACACTTGTCGACGATCGCGTCGGCCGCCGGCAGGGGCTTGAGGTTCTCCAGGTGCAGGGTCGGATTGCGGCTCAGGATCACCTCAGGGTTGAGCAGGTTCTCCGGGTCGAAGAGCGCCTTGATCTCCCACATCAGCGCATAGGCGTCGGGCCCCCACTCGAGCTCCACGTAGGGCGCCATGTTGCGCCCGGTGCCGTGCTCGGCCTTGAGCGAGCCGCCGTACTCGACGCCGACCAGCTCGGCCACCTCGTCCATCAGCGCCTGGTAGCGCTCCACCTCGCCGGGCTTCTCGAACCCCTGGGGGAAGACGAAGTGCAGGTTCCCCTCCAGGGCGTGGCCGAAGAGGATGGCGTCGCGGTAGCCGTGGCGATGGAAGATGTCGGTCAGCGCCAGCACGCCCTCGTCGAGGCGCTCGATGGGGAAGGCGACGTCCTCGATGATCACCGTGGTGCCGACCTCGCGCACCGCCCCCACCGCCGGGAAGAGCCCCTTGCGGATCTTCCAGTAGAGGGCGTAGGTGTCGGCCTCGCGGGTGAAGGTGACCGGCTCCAGGGTCTGGATGCCCTCGAGGGTCGCCTGCACCGCCTGCATGCGCGCCTCGAGCTCGGCCGCGTCGTTGCCGCGCACGTCGACCAGCAGCGCCGCCGCCCCCTCGGGCAGCGTCTTCAGCACCCCGGGCATGCCCGGCTGGTCCTGCACCGAGCGCAGCGCGGCGCGGTCCATCAGCTCCACCGCGGAGACCGGCGCCTGCTTGAGCGCGATGGTCGCGCGGCAGGTGGTGCCCATGTCGGGGAAGAAGGCCAGGGCCGCGGCCTTGAGGGGCTCGTCGACCACGCTCTCGTAGGTGATGGCGCTGATGAAGCCGAGGGTGCCCTCGGAGCCGATCATCAGGTGCTTGAGGATCTCGATGCCGTCCGTGAAGTCGACCAGGCTGTTGAGGGCGTAGCCGGTGGTGTTCTTGAGCCGGTACTTGTGGCGAATCTTCTCGGCCAGCGCCGCGTTGTCCCGGGTCTCGGCGGCGAGGCGCTCGAGCCCGGCCAGCAGCTCGCCGTGGGAGACGCGGAAGGCGGCGACGCTCTCGGCATCGGCGGTGTCGAGCAGGCTGCCGTCGGCGAGGATCACGCGCAGCTCGCGCACCGTGCGGTAGCTGTTCTGGGCGGTGCCGCAGCACATCCCGGAGGCGTTGTTGGCGGCGATGCCGCCGACCATGCAGCTGGCGATGGAGGCCGGGTCGGGGCCGATCTTGCGCCCGTAGGGCGCCAGCAGCTGGTTGGCCCGAGCCCCGATCACCCCGGGCTGCAGGCGAATCGCCCGCCCCTCATCGAGGATCTCGTGGTCGCGCCAGCCGCGCCCCAGCTGGATCAGCACCGAGTCGGTCACCGCCTGGCCGGAGAGCGAGGTGCCGGCGGCGCGAAAGGTCACCGGCAGCCGGCGCGCCCGGCACTCGGCCAGGGTGCGCTTGAGCTCCGCCTCGTTCTCGGGGCGCACCACCAGCCCCGGGATCAGCCGGTAGAAGCTGGCATCGGTGCCGTAGGCCAGGGTGCGCAGCGGGTCGTCGATCAGCCGCTCGGCGGGGATCGTATCGCGCAGCGCTTCGAGCAGTTCCTGGTAAGGGGCTTTCATGACGACTCTCGATCAGCGGAAGTGGTAAGAACATGCGCGGCCGCATACCTGGCCGGGCGCGACATCGAGAGCGGACCCTCCGCATGCATTCAGTCAACGCCGCGGCTCGCGCCCGACACCAGCGAAGACGAGCCGAGATCGGCAAGGGTACGCGCCCCGGTGAGCGTCATCGCGACCCGCATCTCCTTCTCGAACAGCTCGAGCAGATGGGCAACGCCCGACTCTCCGGCCGTGGCGAGTGCGTAGATGACGGCGCGCCCGAGCATGACGGTATCGGCACCCATAGCGATCATGCGCACCACATCGAGGCCATTACGCACGCCGGAATCGGCCAGGATGGCCAGGTCGCCCTTGACCGCATCGGCGATGGCCGGCAAGGCATGTGCCGTCGAGGGCACACCATCGAGCTGGCGGCCACCATGGTTGGACACGACGATGCCATCCGCCCCGAAGCGGACTGCATCACGGGCGTCCTCAGGGTCGAGTATCCCCTTGATGATCATCGGGCCATCCCAGAATTCGCGGATCCACTCCAGATCCTTCCAGGAGATGGAAGGATCGAAGTTGTCGCCGAGCCAGGCGATATAGTCCTCGAGCTCGGTGGGATGGCCACGATAGTCGGACACATTACCCAGGTCATGGGGGCGACCATGAATGCCCACGTCCCAGGCCCAGAAGGGATGCGTCGCCGCCTGGAGCATGCGGCGAATCCCACCGTACTTGCCGCTCATGCCGGAATGGGCATCGCGATAACGCGCCCCCGGCACGGGCATGTCGACCGTGAAGACCAGCGTCTTGACGCCGGCGGCCTTGGCCCGCTCCAGGACATGCTTCATGAAGCCCCTGTCCTTCAGGACGTAGAGCTGAAACCAGATGGGACGGTCGACCGCCGAGGCCACCTCACCGATAGGGCATACCGACACTGTCGACAGCGTGAAAGGGATGCCTTTCTTAGTGGCAGCTCGCGCCGCCTGCACTTCACCGCGCCGAGCATACATGCCGAGCAGCCCTACGGGTGCCAGGGCGATGGGCATGGAAAGCGGCTCGCCGAACAGCTCGGTCTCCAGCGATAATGTGGACATGTCCTTCAGCACGCGCTGACGCAAGGCGATGCCGGCAAGATCCTCGACATTACGCCGCAGCGTATGCTCGGCGTAAGCCCCCCCGTCGGCATAGTGAAAAAGAAAGGGCGGAATACGGCGCTTGGCGGCGTGGCGATAATCCGTAGGTGCTGAAATGATCATGGCGAGCCCTGTGCAGTTGATGCGCTATTCATCATCATGTCGAGCGCTCAGAGGGGGGTTGATAGAATAGGCGAACGACGGAGGCCGTCGAGGCCGGCCTCCGGGTAGCAGAGGTCGATCGAGCAGGTCCCGAAGAAGTAGACCATCTCCGGCTTCGGGGGGTAGAGCTTGACTGGCGTCATGGGCAGGGTCCTGGGCAGCGCACGCATCGTGGCAGCGCCGCGCTGAGCTCGTTGATCCAGACGGTGGCCATCCAGACGTTGGTAAATTGGTAAAACCAATTGACTCGAAGGTACTCGCGCACAGTATGAGGCGCCGACCAAAGTGTCAAACCTGACACCCCCACCGGACAGCTCAAGCCCCCTATACTTTGGTATACCCCTGTCAACGCTCGATCTAAGCCTTTGACGAAGCGTAAGAAATCTCACGGCACCGAGACGCCGGCCAACCAGGCCCGCACACCGGGTTTGGTAATACCAATTCTTCCCTTTACCATGCCGGTTCTCGCCACGCACCACGGAGCGCCCACCATGGCCTACCAACCCGTTCAGCATCCGCGCCTCGCCGACGTCATCACCGAGCGCCTGGAGGCGCTGATTCTCGAGGGCAGTCTGCGGCCCGGTCAGCGCCTGCCGCCGGAGCGCGAGCTGGCCGAACGCTTCGGCGTCTCGCGGCCTTCGCTGCGCGAGGCCATCCAGAAGCTCTCGGCCCGCGGCCTGCTGACCAGCCGCCAGGGTGGCGGCACCTTCATCAGCGAGGAGCTCAACGGTGGCTACAGCGACCCGCTGCTGGAGATGCTTTCCCGGCACGGGGAGTTCCACCTCGACCTGCTCGAGTTCCGGGATGCCATGGAGGGCATCTCCGCCTACTACGCCGCGCTGCGCTCCACGCCCACCGACAAGGCGCTCCTGATCTCGCGCTTCGAGGAGCTCGAGGCCTGCTTCAAGGGCCACGACCCGGTGCTCGAGGCGCGCGCCGACGCGGCCTTCCACATGGCCATCGCCGAATCGGCCCACAACGTCCTGCTGCTGCACACCATCCGCGGGATCTTCCACCTGCTGGAGAAGAGCATCGTCGACAACCTGGCCCACCTGTTCGAGAAGGCCGAGTCGCGCCCGCGGCTGATGGAGCAGCACCGCGCCCTGCTCGACGCCATCCTCGAGGGGCGCGCCGAGGACGCCCGGGCCCGGGCCCATGAGCACCTGGTGTTCGTCGAGGAGAGCCTGCTCGAGGTCGAGCGCGCCGAGACC
Source organism: Halomonas sp. (assembly GCA_033720795.1). Classification (GTDB taxonomy): domain Bacteria; phylum Pseudomonadota; class Gammaproteobacteria; order Pseudomonadales; family Halomonadaceae; genus Halomonas. The sequence continues at coordinate 6,347 of JAWWBV010000053.1, forward strand.
CGGGCCCAGCGCGCCCTGCGCCGCTCCCAGGTCATGCCCACCGACTCCCCCTGAGGCCCCGGCCATGCCGACTTCGCCCCGCGGCCGCGGCGTGCGCCGCCTGCTCTGGGTGCTGGCCCCGCTGGGGCTGGTGCTCGCCATGTGGCAGGCCGCCCAGCTGGCCCGCGACCAGGCCCTGACGCAGCTGCGCCAGGACGCCGAGAACGAGCTGCGCCTCTCCGCCGAGGGACTGGTCGGCCACCTGTCGCGCCACGACTACCTGCCCGAGCTGCTCGCCTCCCGGGAGATGGTCAAGCGCTTCCTGGCCGCCCCCGAGGCCCAGGACGCGATGCCGCTCAACCGCCTGCTGGACCGCTTCCGCGCCACGGCCGGGGTCTCCGACGTCTACCTGCTCGACCGCGACGGCGACACCCTGGCGGCCAGCAACTGGCATCGCCCCGCCACCTTCATCGGCCAGAACTACGCCTTTCGCCGCTACTACCAGGAGGCGATCGCCGGCCGCCCCGGGCGCTTCTACGGCCTCGGCGTGCAGTCCCGGGAGCGCGGCTACTACTTCTCGGCCCCGGTGTGGCTGGAGGAGACCGCCCCCGACGCCACCGCCGATGGCGTCATGGTGGTGAAGGTGCTGCTCGATACCGTGGAGGCGGGCTGGGCCGAGCAGGACGCCGAGCTGCTGGTCATCGACGGCGACGACATCATCTTCATGGCCAGCCGCCCGGAGCTGCGCATGCAGGCGCTGCGGCCGCTCTCCGACGCCGACCGCGAGGCGCTGCTGGCGACCCGCCGCTACGCCGACGAGTCCCTCGACGCCTCCGGCATCGCCTTTCTGGGCGACCTCGAGGAGCACGGCCAGCGGATCGGCTTTCGCCACGGCCCCCTGGCCGACACCGAGTACCTGGGGCTCTCGCGCCCGATGCCGGACTTCGGCTGGCGGATGCAGATCCTCACCTCGCTGGCCCCGGTGACCCGGGCGCAGTGGCTCGCCGCCCTGCTCGCCGGCGGCCTCTACGGCGTGGTGGTGCTGGCCGGCGGCATCGGCTGGCAGCGCCTGCGGCTGCGCCGCGAGCGCGAGCAGTTCGCCGAGCGCGAGCGCCGCACCCTGGCCCGGGCCCGGGACGAGCTGGAGCGCAACGTCCAGCGCCGCACCCGCGACCTGGTCGAGACCAACCAGCGCCTCTCCGGGGAGATCGAGGAGCGCCGGCTCGCCGAGGAGCGCCTGCGCCAGACCCGCGACGAGCTGATCCAGGCGGCCAAGCTCGCCGTGCTCGGCCAGCTCGCCGCCGGCATCAACCACGAGCTCAACCAGCCCCTGGCGGCGATCCGCGCCTACGCCGAGAACGCCAGCGCCTTCCTCGAGCGCGGCCGCCCCGAGGCGACCCGCGACAACCTGGCACAGATCGTCGAGCTCACCGAGCGCATGGCGGAGATCAGCGCCCAGCTGCGCCAGTTCTCGCGCAAGAGCGGCGACCGCCCCACCGCCGTGTCGGTGCCGGCCTGCTTCGACTACGCCCTGCGCCTCTTCCAGTCGCGGCTGCGCGAGGACGGCGTCGCGGTCGAGCGCGACTGGCCCGAGCAGGAGGCCTGGGTGCGCGCCGACCTGGTGCGCCTCGAGCAGGTGCTGGTCAACCTGATCGGCAATGCCCTGCAGGCCATGGGCCAGACGCCCGAGCCGCGCCTGGGCCTGGTCATCGAGCCGGGCGAGACGACGGTGCGCATCCGGGTGATCGACAACGGCCCCGGCATCGCGGATGAGCACCTCGGGCGGATCTTCGAACCCTTCTTCACCACCAAGTCGCCGGGCAGCGGCCTGGGGCTCGGCCTCTCGATCTCGGCGCGCATCATCGACGACCTGGACGGCGAGCTGAGCGCGGACCGGGCCCCCGGCGGCGGCGCCCGCTTCACCATCACCCTGCCCCGCGCCGCCGGCCCCGACGGCACCGGCGAGCCGCGGACCAAGGAGCACGACACCCATGCATGACCCGGCGACCCTCCCGGTGATGATCATCGACGACGAGGCGCACCTGCGCATCACCGCCGGCCAGACCCTCGAGCTGGCCGGCTACGCCCCCCAGGCCTACGACAGCGCCGAGGCCGCCCTGGCGGCTCTGCCCCCGGACTTCCCCGGGGTGGTGGTCAGCGACATCCGCATGCCCGGCATGGACGGCATGGCACTGCTGCGCGAGGTGAGGCAACGCGACCCCGACCTGCCGGTGATCCTGATCACCGGCCACGGCGACATCTCCACCGCCGTGGAGGCGATGCGCGAGGGCGCCTGGGACTTCCTCGAGAAACCCTTCCCCGGCGAGCGGCTGGTGGAGGTGGTGCGCCGCGGCGTCGACAAGCGCCGCCTGAGCCTCGAGAACCGCGCCCTCAAGGCCGAGCTGGAGGCCCAGCAGTCGGCGCCGGGGCCGCGCCTGGTGGGCCGCACCCCGGCGATCCAGCGCCTCGCCTCGATGGTCCAGCGCATCAGCCAGGTCGAAACCGACGTGCTGCTGTTCGGCGAGACCGGCGCCGGCAAGGACCTGGTGGCCCGGGCCATCCACGAGCGCAGCCGGCGCGGCGGCCGCCCCTTCGTGGCCATCAACTGCGGCGCGGTGCCCGAGAGCATCATCGAGTCGGAGCTCTTCGGCCACGAGAAGGGCGCCTTCACCGGCGCCGTGGAGCGGCGCATCGGCAAGTTCGAGCACGCCGAGGGCGGCACGGTGTTCCTCGACGAGATCGAGTCGATGCCGCTGGCCCTGCAGGTCAAGCTGCTGCGGGTGCTCCAGGAGCGCTGTGTCGAGCGCCTCGGCGCCAACGTGCCGGTGCCGCTGGACCTGCGGGTGATCGCCGCCACCAAGGTCGACCTCAAGGCCGCGGCCGAGGCGGGGCGCTTCCGCGAGGACCTCTACTACCGCCTCGAGGTGGTCACCCTGCCGATCCCGCCGCTGCGCGAGCGCCGCGAGGACATCCCGCTGCTGTTCCAGCACTTCGCGGTGGTGGCCGCCAACCGCAGCGGGCTGGAGGCGCCGCCGCTGGACGCCGGCGGCGTCTCGGCACTGCTCGCCCACGACTGGCCGGGCAACGTGCGCGAGCTACGGAACCTCGCCGAGCGCTACGTGCTGCTCGGCGCCACCTGCGACTACCGCCTCGACGCCCTGCTGCGCGGCGTGGGCAGCGAGGCCGGCGACCTGGCGCTGCCCCGCCAGGTGGAGCTGTTCGAGAAGAGCCTGATCGACCAGGCCCTCGCGCGCCATCGCGGCCGGGTCAGTGAGGCCTGCGAGCAGCTCGGCCTGCCGCGCAAGACCCTCTACGACAAGCTCAGGAAGTACGACCTCAAGGCCGAGGACTACCGCCAGAGCGAGGCGCCCTGAGCGAGCAGCTCACGCAGCGGCTCCCAGGGCGGCAGCCAGGGGACCAGCGTGGCGGCGAGCAACAGCATGAGCACCGAGTTGCATGGCTGGCGGTAGTCGAACAGCTTGAACGCCGTCCCGAAGGAGCGCTTGATCCGCGTACCGACCAGATCGACGCTGTAGAGCTCATCGAGCAGCAGATGGATCAGCGTACCCAGCACCAGCGCCAGCCCTTGGGCCCAGGCCATCCAGGCCTCTTGAGAGAGCCATTGGTAACTGGCCACCGTGGTCGCCAGCCCGCACAGCAGCGATGCCAGCAGCGAATGCCAGATACCACGATGCACCGAGAACCGCTTGAACACGGCACTCAGTACATAGCGCACGCCGATATACAGGCCGCCACAGGCAACGATCAGGCCCCCCGGGCCGAGCCACTCCTGCAGCAGCAGGGCGCCCACCACCACGGACAGTACGGCGAGGAGGGTAAAGATCAGGCGGATGGCATAGGAGTTGTCGGCATCGATATCCGGCAGAATCCCGCCGAAAGCGGTCAACATGGCCAGGGAAGCGGCCTCGGTGGCGGAGATCGAGGTAGCCTGCCAGCCACCCAGACCAAGTAGTGCGCCACCGGTCACGGCGACGCCGAGGTGGGTACGAAAATCGGCCATGTACGCAGACTCGAAAATACTGGATGAAAAACCAGATTATGCGCAGCATGGCCTGACAAAACAAGCAGTTGCCAATTGACGACAGGCTCAGCCGGCCAGGTACTCGTCCTTCAACTTCACATAGTTGCCGGCGGTATAGGGGAAGAAGGCCCGCTCGGACTCCTTGATCGGTCGAAGCGCCTTGGCGGGGTTGCCGGCGTAGACGTGGCCGCTCGCCAGGTGCTTGCCGGGCGTCACCACGGCCCCGGCGGCGATGATCACCTCGTCCTCGACCACCGCGCCGTCCATGACGATGGCGCCCATGCCGACCAGGATGCGACTGCCCAGGGTGCAACCGTGCAGGATCGCCTTGTGGCCGATGGTCACGTCGTCGCCGATGGTCAGCGGGAAGCCGTCGGGGTTGAAGTCGCTGGCGTGGGTGATGTGCAGCACGCTGCCGTCCTGCACGCTGACCCGCGCGCCGATGCGGATGCGGTGCATGTCGCCGCGGATCACCGTCATCGGCCACACCGAGCAGTCGTCGCCCAGCACCACGTCGCCC
>JAWWBV010000054.1:0-10791 GCA_033720795.1 Halomonas sp.
CCCTCGTCGCTGTTCGGCCAGCTCAATGCCTTCGAGCTGATCGCCCTGCCGCTGTTCATCCTGATGGGCAACTTCCTGGGAGCGACACCGGTCGGCTCGAGCCTCTTCACCGCGGCAGTACGCTGGCTCAACTGGCTGCGTGGCAGCCTCGCGATCTCCTCGGTGGGCGCCTCGGCGATGTTCGGCGCCGTGTCCGGTGTCAGCCTGGCCGGTGTCGCGGCCGTGGGCTCCATCGCGGTGCCGCAGATGCTCGAGCGCGGCTACAGCCGCTCGCTGGCTGCCGGCTCGGTGGTCAGCGCCGGGGCCCTGGCGATGCTGATTCCGCCCAGCGTGCCCTTCATCATCTACGGCGCCGTCTCCAGCGTCTCGGTGGCGGACCTGTTCATCGGCGGCATCGTGCCCGGTCTCCTGCTGGCGCTGGCACTCTCGGCGTTCATCTACGTACGCGTGCGGATGAATCCCGATGAGGCCCCGATGAGCACCGAACGCTTCACCTGGAAGGAGCGCTGGGCGAGCCTCGCCAATATCTGGCATGCCGCCCTGCTGGTTCTCGCGGTGCTGGGATCGATCTACTCGGGCCTGGCCACACCCAGCGAGGCCGCCGGCATCGGCGCCCTGGGCGCCTTCCTGATCGCGACGGTGGTGTTCCGCAGCCTCAGCTGGGGCAGGTTCCTCCAGATCCTCGGCACCACGGCCCGGATCAGCGGTGCCATCCTGCTGATCATCGGCTGCGCCAAGATCTTCGGCGACTATCTCAACATGGTCCGCGTGCCGCAGCTGCTCACCGAGACCCTCACCGCGAGCGGCCTGCCGACCTGGGCCATCCTCGTCGCGGTGATGCTGCTGCTGATCCTGCTGGGCATGATCGTCGATGCCGTCTCGCTGATCGTGGTCACCACGCCGGTACTGCTGCCGCTGATCACCGCCCTGGGCTACGACCCTCTCTGGTTCGGCATCGTCATGGTGCTCAACCTGGAGATCGCGGTGGTCACGCCGCCGGTGGGCCTCAACCTCTATGCCCTGCGTGGGGTCTGCCCCGAGCTGAGTGTCGAGGAGATCATCCGCAGTGCCCTGCCCTTCGTCATCGTGCAGTTCCTTGTGCTGATGCTGTTCGTGCTGGTCCCCAGCCTCAGCCTTTGGTTACCGGGGTTGATGTGACCCCGGCGTCGCACCGTTCGCGACCCCTCGCCCCATAACAACAATCAGGAGATTCACCATGAAACTGTCCCGTCGCCAAGTGCTCAAGTACGGTACCTTCGCCTCCGCCGGCGCCACGCTGTTCGGTGCCCAGAGCCTGCTGGCACCGCACAGCCATGCCGCCACCACCATGACCGGCGTCACCTACCTGCCCCCCTCCTACAAGGCGCTGACCTACGGCTCCAACCGGTTCGTGGAGATGCTCAAGGAGCAAGGCGGTGACGCGCTGTCGGTCGAGTTCTACGACTCCGGCCAGCTGCTAAAGGCCGATGAGCAGTTGCCCGCCCTGCGGTCGCGCAGCATCGACTTCATGTTCCACACCTTCTCCTACATCACGCGCTCGGTTCCCATCCTCGGGGTGACCGGCCTGCCCGGTGTCGTGGGCGAGCTCTATCGCCACCCCGAGCGCCTGAAGCAGGGCAGCCCGCTGATGGAGCTGATCAACGAGGTCCTGGCCAAGGAGAACCTCTACCTGCTCACGTCGGGGGGTGGCATCCTCGAGCCGGAATACATCTGGAGTACCGAGGCCAGCCCGATCCGTACCCTCGAGGAAGTGCGCGGGAAGAAGGTGCGCATCGTCAGCTTCGAGGCCACCAAGGCCCTCGAGACGTACGACATCGGGGCGACCCGCATTCCCTCCTCGGAAACCTACATGGCCCTTCAGCGCGGCACCGTGGATGCCGGGGTGTTCAACATCTCCACCGTCATCGGCCGCAGCCTCCAGGAGCAGTTGAAGTACTGCTACAAGCTGCCCATGACCGCCTTCTCGGTGGCGCCCTTCATGCTGCGCGATACCTGGGACAGCCTGGATGACGACGCTCGGGCCGTGCTGCAACGGGCCGCCGACTGGTACGACGAGAACTTCATCGAGCACTGCAACAACGACATCTACGCCAACGAGTACTGGCCGCTGGTGAAGGAGGCCGGCGTCGAGATCATCGAGCCGACCGAGGAGGAGGTCGAGACCTTCAATGCCGGCGTCGAGGCCGTGTGGGACCACTGGAAGGCCGAGGTCGGCCAGGACGTCGGAGAACGCGCCATCGCCCTGGCACTGGGCAAGGCTTGAGGGGACCACCATGACCACGACCGCCATGCGTGGCTGGGACGGCCTGATGGCCGTCCTGCTCTGGACCTCGCGGGCCGTGCTGGTGTTCATGATGGCGTCGATCTGCTACGACGCCATCATGCGCTACGCCTTCTCGGCACCGACCAGCTGGAGCCTGGAGATCAACTCCTTCCTGCTGGTCTACCTCGCGGTGATCGGCGCCGCCGAGGCCCAGCGCCACGACGCTCATATCCGCATCACCTATTTCAAGGACAAGCTGCCGGCCCGAATGCGCGGCACCATCGATCTCTTCACCGGACTGCTCGGGGCCGTGTTCTGCGGCATCCTCGTCTGGCGTGGCGGGATCATGACCCTACAGGCGCTGGAGTATGGGGAGCGCGTCTCCAGCTCGCTGGGCACCCCCATGGTCTACCCCTATGCGCTGTTGCCGATCGGCTTCGCCGCGCTGGGCCTGCAGTTCCTGATCGATGCCCTCTCCGCCATCCCTCGCCTGACGGGGACCACCGACAAGGAGCAAACCTCCCATGGCTGACACCCTGAGCCACAAGCTGATCGCCGCCCACCTGCTCGACGGCGAGATGACCCCGGGCCATGAAATCGCCCTGCGAATGGACCAGGCGCTGCTGCAGGACATCCTCGGCACCCTGGTCATGCTCGAGCTCGATGCCATGGGCCTGGAGCGCGTGCACACCAACCCCAGCGTGCAGTACATCGATCACACGCTGATCCAGCAGGACAACATCAACGCCGACGCCCACCTCTTCCTGAAGAGCGCCTGCGAGCGGCTCGGCGTCTGGTACAGCGGCCCCGGTAACGGCATCAGCCACCCGGTGCACATGGAGCGCTTCGGCGTACCCGGCCAGAGCCTGGTCGGCTGCGACAGCCACACCACGGCGGCGGGTGCCCTGGGCATGCTGGCCCTCGGCGCCGGCGGCATCGAGGTGGCCATGGCCATGGCGGGAGAGCCCCTCTACCTGCCTATGCCGGAGGTCATCGGCGTCCATCTCGAGGGAGAGCTGCCCGACTGGGTCAGCGCCAAGGACGTGATCCTCGAGCTGCTGCGTCGCCACGGCGTCGCCGGGGCGAAGAACTGCATCCTCGAGTATCACGGCCCCGGCCTCGCGGCCCTGGATGCCATGGACCGCCATGTGTTGGCCAACATGGGCACCGAGATGGGTGCCACCGCCAGCGTCTTCCCCAGCGACGAGGTTACCCGCGACTTCCTGCGCTCGCGCGGACGCGCGGCCGACTGGCAACCGCTTGCCGCCGACCCGGGGTGTCGCTACGACCGATCCGAGCATATCGATCTCGCCGGGCTGGAGCCGCTGATCGCCCTGCCGTCCAGCCCCGACAAGGTGGTGCCGGTGACGGAGGCGGCAGGCCAACCGCTCTACCAGGCCTACATCGGTTCCTCGGGCAACCCCGGCTACCGCGACTTCGCCGTGGTCGCCGAGATCGTTCGCGGCCGCAGCGTGGCCGACAACGTCTCGCTGGACATCAACCCCTCCACCCGCCAGGTCCTGGCCGCCCTGATCAATGAGGGCCACCTCAGCAACCTGGTGGACGCCGGCGCGCGCCTGCACCAGCCGGGCTGCAACGGCTGCATCGGCATGGGCCAGGCCCCGGCGGCGGGACGCAACAGCCTGCGAACCGTCCCGCGCAACTTCCCCGGGCGCTCCGGCACCCGCGAGGACAGCGTCTTCCTGTGCAGCCCCGAGACCGCCGCCGCCTCGGCACTCATGGGGGTGATCACCGACCCTCGCAGCCTCGACATGGCCTATCCGCGCATCCAGGAGCCGGCGCGCATGGTGGTCAACGACAGCTGGTTCGTGCCGCCGCTGCCGCCGGAGCGCGCGCGGGGAGTCTCGCTGCTGGCCACCGACAACACCCCACCGTTGCCGGTGCTGGACGCCCTGCCCGAACGTATCGAAGCCCCGGTCCTGCTCAAGACAGGCGACAACGTCTCCACCGACGACATCATGCCCGCGGGGGCGCAGGTGCTGCCGCTGTGGAGCAATGTCTACGCCTCGGCGGAGCACACCTTCGAGGCCCTGGATCCCGGCTACGTGGACCGCGCACGGCAGCGCGGCGAGGCCGGCCACGTCATCGTCGGCGGTGCCAACTACGGGCAGGGATCGAGCCGCGAGAACGCGGCCCTGGTGCCTCGCTTACTCGGCCTCCAGGTGGTCGTCGCGAAGAGCATCGCCCGCATCCACTGGCAGAACCTGCCCTGTTTCGGGGTGCTGCCGCTGACCTTCGCCGACCCGGCGGACTACGACCGCGTCGGCGAGGCCCAGACGCTGATCATCGAGGATGTCCCCGGCCAACTCCGCGAGGGGGGCACGCTGCGCGCCAGCCTGGATGGCGAGCCACTGAGCCTCGAGCATCACCTCAGCCCGCGCCAGATCGAGATCCTCGTGTCCGGCGGGGTGATCAACTGGCTGCGGCAACGCCCCACCCCGCCGACCCAGGAGGCCCTGTCATGACCTGGCTCTCCCCCCCGGCGAACGTGGAGATCGTCGAGGTCGCGCCCCGCGACGGCTTCCAGTCGATCCGCGACCCGCTGCCCACGGCCGACAAGCAGCGCTGCATCGCGGCACTGGTCGACGCCGGCATCACCCGCCTGGAGATCGGCTCCTTCGTGAGTCCCAGGGCCATTCCCCAGATGGCCGACACCGGCGAGCTCATCGCGGCCTTCGCCGACCGCCCGTCGTTGCGCCTCTCGGCCCTGGTGCCCAACCTCAAGGGCGCCGAACTGGCCCTGGAGCACGGCATCCGGGAGGTGGTCTACGTGGTCTCGGTGTCGGAGTCGCACAACCGCGGCAACGTGCGCCGCAGCGTGGACGAGTCGCTGGAGGACCTGGGACGGGTGATCGAACGCCTGCGCCAGACCGAGGGCACCCGGCTGCGCCTCGACCTCGGCACCTGTTTCGACTGCCCCTATGAGGGCACCATCGGCTGGCAGCAGGTCGACCGCGTGCTTGGCCAGGCCATCCACCTGGCCGACGGACTGCCGATGGAGGTGGCGCTGTGCGACACCACCGGCCGCGCCACCCCCTACCAGGTGGCCGACCATTTCACCCGGCTGCGCGAGCGCCACGCCCGCGAGGGACTGGCCTGGGCCTTCCACGGCCACGATACCTTCGGCATGGGCGTCGCCAATGCGCTCTTCGCCATCCATCACGGCGCCACGGCCGTGGACAGCGCCTGCGCGGGCCTGGGCGGCTGCCCCTTCGCGCCCGGCGCCACCGGCAACACCGCCACCGAGGATCTGCTCTACGCCCTGCAGGGCGGCGGGGTGGCCACCGGGATCGACCTGCCGAGACTGCTCGAGGCTGCCGACCGGATCGCCGCCCTGCCCGGCGGCCAGACCGCCAGCCACCTGCGACAGGTGCCGCGGGAACGGGTGAGCTGATTCGTGCCGATCATCGTCCTGCTCTCCACCACCCTGGTCCTGGCCTTCTCCTCGCTGGTGGCGCTGTTCCCCGCCGCCATCGCCCCGGAGCTGGCCGGGGCGCTCGGCGTCTCCTCGGCCACGGTGGGCCTGCAGGTCAGCCTGATCTTCGCCGGCGCCATGCTCACCTCGCTGGTGGGAGGCCCGCTGACCCGCCGCCTGGGACCCTGTCGGACCAGCCAGCTCTCGCTGGCCCTGCTGGGCGGCGGCGCCGCCCTGCTGACGATCCCCGCCCTGCCGACCTTCGCCGTCGCCTCGCTGGTCGCCGGCCTGGGCTACGGGATGACCAACCCCTCCGCCTCGCTGCTGCTGGTGCGCTTCACCCCGCCCGAGCGGCGCGGCCTGATCTTCTCGTTGAAGCAGTCGGGGGTGCCCCTGGGCGGGGTGATCGCCGGCGCCAGCGCGCCCGTCCTGGCCCTGGCGGTGGGCTGGCAGGCCGGGCTGCTCCTGCTCAGCGCCATCGCCCTGCTCGGCATCGCCGCGCTGCAATGGCCCCGGGCGCGCTGGGATGACCAGCGCGACCCGCGCATGTCCTGGCTGGCGTCGCCCTTCTCCGGACTCGCCGTGGTCTGGCGGCAGCGGTCGCTGCGCTACGTGGCGCTGCTCAGCCTCTGCTTCTCGGCGATCCAGCTCTCGATCTCGGCCTTCACCGTGGCGCTGCTGGTGGAGGATCTGGAGTTCGGCCTGGTGGAGGCGGGGCTGGTCATGTCCGGGGTGCAGGTCAGTGGCGTGGCGGGGCGCATCGGCTGGGGCTGGATCGGCGACCGGCTGGGTGACCGCCTGACGGCGCTCGCCATCATCGCCTGCACCACCACCGTGGGGGCCCTGCTGGTGGCCGGCATGACCCCGGCCTGGCCCAAGTGGCTGGTCGCGGGGCTGCTGGGCCTGCTGAGCCTCTCCTCGCTGGGCTGGAACGGCGTCTACCTGGCCGAGATCACCCATCTGGCGCCACCTCGCCGCATCGCCGATGCCGCCGGCGGCTGCCTGGTCTTCACCTACGGCGGCGTGCTGCTCGGCCTGCCCACGGTCACCGTGCTGCACGGCCTGCTCGGCCACTACACCTCGGTCTTCGTCGTCCTCGCTGGCGTCTCGGCGCTGAGTCTCTGGCTGATCCGCCACGCCAGGCAGGCCAGGGAGCGGGAGGCGGTGACCGAGCCCCGGGCCGGTGCAGCGGGTTAGCCAGGTGGGGGACCGGGCCTAGCGCCGGGCGCCGGTCGATGCGGGCGCGATCGCGTCAGATGAGGGAGGAAGCGTGAACGCCAGGCGTCCTCAGACGCCACCCGGCATGCACCGACACACCTCGGGCAGAACCTCCTAGGCTGGAAAGGGACATCCCGTCAGCTCGAGGAGCCATCATGCCCGCCACCCGCACGACCTCCCCCGCCCTGGAGCGGGTCCACCTGGTCTGGGACCTGCTCATCATCGTGCTGGTGATCGCCAACCTGGCGCTGCTGCTGTTCGACAGCCTCTACCTGCTGCCGCCGCTGAACGCTGGCTTCGAGGCCGTGGCCCCCGGCCTGCACGCCGCCTACGAGCGGCACATCCATGCCCGTTTCCTCACCATCGACCTGGCGTTCGTATCGATCTTCCTGCTCGACGTGCTGCTGGGCTGGGCGGTGGCCATCGCCGAGCGCCACTACCATCGCTGGTTCTTCTACCCCTTCGTGCACTGGTACGACGTGCTCGGCTGCATCCCGCTGGGCGGCTTCCGGCTGCTGCGCATCCTGCGCGTCATCTCGCTGCTGCACCGCCTGCAGCGCATGGGGCTGATCGACGTGCGCCGCTGGTACCTCTATGGCGTGGTCGCCAAGTACTACGACATCCTGATGGAGGAGCTCACCGACCGCATCGCCATCCGCATGCTCGACAACGTGCAGCAGGAGATCCGCCAGAGCGACGGGCTCTCGGCCCCGCTGATGGAGCGGGTGGTGCGGCCCCGCAAGCAGGCGCTGATCCACGAGATCGGCCAGCGGCTGGAGGCCATGGCGGGCGACGCCTATGCCCACAACCGCGACGACACCCTGCGCTACGTGCGCGGGCTGGTCGGCCGCACCCTGGCCGAGAGCCCGGAGCTCAAGCGGCTCGGGCGCCTGCCGCTGGGCGGCCAGCTGACCCGGGGGCTCGAGGCCTCGCTCTCCGACCTCGCCTGCCGCCTGGTCGACGAGGCCCTGGCGGGCCTCAAGTCGGCGGAGTTCTCCGCCCTGGTGGAGCACCTGGCCGAGAGCGGCTTCGATGCCTGGCTGCGCACCGACCCCGAGACCGAACGGATCACCGAGCAGGTGCTGGTCGACATGCTGGAGCTGCTCAAGGAGCAGATCGCGGTGAAGGGCTGGCAGCACCGCTATCAGTAGGCCAGTAGGCGCCCTCAGCTGCGCCGCGCCGCGGGCGGCTCGCCCAGGTCGTGGGCGCCGCCATGGGCGGTGTCGCTGTCGCACAGCCGGTGGTCGCTGAGCACCTCGATGATGCGGCAGCTCTCCACCTTGCCGCCGGCACACTGGCCGATCATCCGCTTCAGCTCGTCGCGCAGCGCGGCGAGGCGCTGCAGCCGCGACTCCACCTCCTCCAGGTGGTGCTTGGCGAGGGCGTCGACCTCGTCGCAGCACATGTCGGGCCGGTCCGACATCGCCAGCAGCTCGCGCACGGCCTCCACCGAGAAGCCGAAGTCCCGGGCGTGGCGGATGAAGGTCAGCCGCCGCACGGCTTCCTCCCCGTAGCGGCGCTGCCCGCCCTCGGTCCGCGAGGTCGCCTGCAGCAGCCCGATCTGCTCGTAGTAGCGCACGGTTTCCGGCTGGCAGCCGGCCCGCCGAGCCAGCGCGCCGATGCCGATGGTGGGGGAATTCTCCGACATGGGGGCTCCTCGCTGCAGCAGTGGGTCTGTCACATCAGACCGTCACTTGAACCTGTAGTTGCTACAGGGTTTAGGCTAAAGACGTTACCCTAGGCAGAGGAGCCCCGCCATGGCCACATCGGCATCCACGTCCACCGCCGCGACCCTGACGCTGCGCGTCGAGGGCATGGACTGCGGCGGCTGCGAGCGCAAGGTCGAGTCGGCGCTGGGTCGCCTGGAGGGCATCGCGGAGGTCTCGGCCAGCTCGGTCACCGGCTCGGTCAAGCTGACCTTTCCTGCACACTCGCCCGCGCACACCACGCCCTCCCACGCGGCGATCGAGCGCACCCTTCGCGAGCTCGGCTATCGCCTGGTCAGCGAGGCGGAGGCGGCGGCGCCGGAGGCCCCGGCGCCCTGGTGGCGCACCGCCAAGGGGCGGCTGGTGATGGTCACCGGCGGCCTGCTGGTGGTGGCCTTCGCGCTGCGCCTGGCCTGGCCGGTGCTCGGCCAGTGGCCCTTCGTCGCCGCCACCGCGGTGGGGCTGGTGCCCATCGTGCAGGGCGCCTGGGGCGCGCTGAAGCAGCGCAATCCCTTCACCATCGAGATGCTGATGAGCATCGCCGCGCTGGGGGCGCTGGCCATCGACGCCGCCGCCGAGGCCGCGGTGGTGGTCTTCCTGTTCGCCGTGGGCGAGCTCCTGGAGGGCGTGGCCGCCTCCCGGGCGCGGCGCAGCATCTCGGCGCTGGCGGACCTCACGCCCTCGACGGCGCGGCTGCGGGACGGCGACGACACCCGCGAGGTGCCGGCCGCCACCCTCGCGCCCGGCCAGCGGGTGCTGATCCGCCCCGGCGACCGGGTGCCCTGCGACGGGCGCATCGTCGCCGGGGCCTCCGAGCTCGACGAGTCGCCGATCAACGGCGAGTCGGTGCCCCGCGCGCGGGAGCCCGGCGACGATGTCTTCGCCGGCACCGTGAACCTGGAGGCCGCCCTGGAGGTGGAGGTGACGCGGCGCGCCGAGGACAACACCATCGCCCGGGTCATCCGCCTGGTCGAGGAGGCCCAGGCCGCCAAGGCGCCGGTCGCCCGCTTCATCGACCGCTTCGCGCGCTACTACATGCCGACGGTGATCGGGCTCGCCCTGCTGATGGCCGTGGCGCCGCCGCTGGTCGCGGGCATGGCGTGGTCGGAAGCGATCTACCGCGCCCTGGCGCTGCTGCTGATCGCCTGCCCCTGCGCGCTGGTGATCTCGACCCCGGCGGCGATCGCCGCCGGGCTCTCGGCCGGCGCCCGGCGCGGCCTGCTGATCAAGGGCGGCGCGGTGCTGGAGCAGCTCGGCAGGCTCCGGCTGGTGGCGCTGGACAAGACCGGCACGCTGACGGAAGGCCGCCCGCGCGTCACCGACGTGGAGGCCCTGGACGCCGAGCTCGACGAGGGCGAGATCCTGCGGCTCGCCGCCGCCCTGGAGCGCGACTCCAGCCACCCCATCGCCGCGGCGATCCTGGCCCACGCCGAGCGACAGGGGCTCTCGGTGCCGCGGGCGAGCGACGGCCGCGCCCTGGCCGGACGCGGCATCGCCGGCTGGGTCGAGGCGCGCGAGCTCTCGCTGATCACCCCGCGCCACCTGGCCGAGCAGCTCGCGCTCAGTGCACACCTCAACGCGCGGATCGCCGAGCTGGAGCAGGCCGGCAAGAGCCTCGCGGTGCTGGTCGAGGGCCAGCGGGCGCTGGGGCTGATCGCCGTGCGCGACGAGCCCCGCGAGGATGCCCGCCATGGCCTGGCGGCGCTGTCGCGCCTCGGCGTGCGGGCGGTAATGCTCAGCGGCGACAACGCCCGCACCGCCACCGCCATCGGCGATCAACTCGGCATCGAGGCCCACGGCGAGCTGATGCCCGGGGACAAGGCCCATCGCGTGCGGGAGTGGCAGGCCGCCGGCGAGGGGCCGGTCGGCAAGGTCGGCGACGGCATCAACGACGCCCCGGCGCTGGCGACCGCCGAGGTGGGCATCGCCATGGGCGGCGGCACCGACGTGGCGCTGGAGACGGCGGATGCGGCGCTGCTCAAGGACCGCGTGAGCGGCATCGCCGAGCTGATCGACCTCTCCCGGGCCACGCTGCGCAACATCAAGACCAACGTCGCCCTGGCGCTGGGCCTGAAGGCGGTGTTCCTGGTCACCACGGCGCTCGGCATCACCGGCATGTGGATCGCGGTGATGGCGGATACCGGCGCCACGGTGCTGGTGACGCTCAA
>JAWWBV010000055.1:0-10763 GCA_033720795.1 Halomonas sp.
GCGCAGCTTCTGCTCGGCCAACTACTCGATGCTCGAGTACGCCCGCAACGTGGTGGCGGCCTTCGCCCAGGCCTGCGCCGAGCAGGAGCTGCCCCAGCCGCACATCATCAGCGAGTCCGGCCGCGCCCTGACCGCCCACCACGCGGTGCTGATCTCCAACGTGATCGGCGAGGAGCGGGTCAGCCACCTCTCACCGGAGCGCCGGGTGAAGGACGACCCCCAGGTCGACGAGCTGTGGCGGGTCCACGACCTGCTCCACGAGCGCGCCGAGCCCCGCGGCCTGGTCGAGGCCTGGCACGACCTGGTGCACGCCATGGGCGAGCTCCAGGAGCGCTTCGTGATGGGCATGACCGACATCGACGCCCGCGCCGAGGGCGAGAGCGTCTACTTCGCCGCCTGCGCGCGGCTGCGCGGCCTGCTCGACAACCGCAACCGCGCCCACCGAGAGATCAGCGACGAGCTGGCCGAGAAGCTCGCCGACAAGCTGTTCGTCAACTTCTCGCTGTTCCAGTCGGTGCCCGACGTCTGGGGCATCCAGCAGATCTTCCCGGTGCTGCCGCTGGAGGGCCTTCACCGCGGCCCCGAGCGGCGCGGCGTGATCCAGGACATCACCTGCGACTCCGACGGGCGCATCGACGGCTACGTCGACGGCCAGGGGGTCGAGACCACCCTGCCGCTGCCCGAGTGGCGCGAGGGCGAGGAGAAGCTGCTGGGCTTCTTCCTGGTGGGTGCCTACCAGGAGATCCTCGGCGACCTGCACAACCTGTTCGGCGACACCGACTCCGCGGACGCCGCCCTGACCGCCGACGGCGACTGGTCGATCAGCCAGGTCCAGCAGGGCGACCGGGTGGCCGACGTGCTGGGCTACGTCAACTTCGACGTCTCGGCCCTGCGCGAGCACCTCGCCGAGCAGCTCGCCTGCAGCGGCCTCGACGAGGCCCAGCAGCAGGCCTTCCTCGACGACCTCTCCGACGGACTCGAGGGCTACACCTACCTCGAGTAGGGAGGCACCGGCCAGGCGCCGACCGCCCCGAGACGACAACGCCCCGCGGCCTTTGCCGCGGGGCGTTGTCGTTGGCGCCGAGGTCGAACGCGCTCACGCCACCACGCGGGTCGTGACCTCCAGGCCGCCGGCAAGGGAGAAGGAAAGCGTCGCGCCCCGGGGCAGCGGGCCGACGCCGGCCGGGGTGCCGGTGAGCACCACGTCGCCGGGCTGCAGGGTGAAGTGGCGGCTCATCTCCGCCAGCAGCGCCGGCACCGGGAAGAGCATGTCCGAGCCCCGGCCGAGCTGGCGGACCTCGCCGTCCACCTCGAGGGTGAAGGAGAGCGCCGCCCAGTCCGGCACATCAACCAGCGGCAGGAAGGCCGAGAGCGGGCAGGCGCCGTCGAAGGCCTTGGCGACCTCCCAGGGATGCCCCTTCTCCTTCAGGCGCGCCTGCACGTCGCGCAGGGTCAGGTCCAGCGCCATCCCGAGGCCGAGGACGGCCCGCTCGGCCTGCTCCGGCGTGGCGTTGGAAAGCGTCTCGCCGATCAGCAGCGCCAGCTCCGTCTCGTAGTGCACCTCGCCCCGGGCGAAGGGCGCCTCGATCGGTGCCTCCAGCGACACGGCGGCGGTCGCCGGCTTGATGAACAGCAGCGGCTCGCTCGGCACCGGGTTGTCCAGCTCCCGGGCGTGCTCGGCGTAGTTGCGGCCGACGCAGACGATCTTGCCGAGCGGCTCGGCGAACGGCCGGCCATCGGTGAAACGGGGCACGAAGCGCATGGGGACTCCTCTCCTTCTGGTGGGTGCCGGGGCGGTCGGGCGACCGGCGTTTCAGTCTACCGAAGCCGGCCTCGGGGTCCAGCGCCACCCTGCCCGAGCAAGCCCGTGCGTCGTGAGCGAGACGCCGGGCCCCCGCCTACAAGCCCCCCATGCTCAAGCTCGGCTCGCTCATCGTCCTGCTCGGTCTGCTGACGGCCTGCGCCACGTCCTCGAACGACGAAGTGGTCATCACCGACGACTGCCAGGCGGACATCCGCACCCTGAAGAGGGAGATCTACCGGAACCGGGACCCGTACACCCTCGAGGCGCGGACCAGGACCAATGACGAACTGCTCCAGGCCAAGACCAACCGCTTCAACCATTGTGTCCAGCGTGATGCCCTGACAGCTCCTCGACGAGGCTTCAAGAGGCGGATCATGGCCGTTTTCGTCAGCTCCGCCGATATCTTGAGCGGAGTCGGTCTCGCCGGTGGCTTCTCCGATCACGTGTGCCAATGTCGGGCCAAAATCGGGCTGGAAGTGTCGAACTCGGGGCACGCTGGTCTGAAGTGCCCCCCTCCAGAGCTGCACAGGCTATAGTGCAGCCATCAGGAGGACAGGATGAGCGACGAAAACCCCATTAAGCGATGGACCGCCAAGCGCAAGGCTGACGTGGTCATGGACATCGTCAAGGGCAAGATCACTGTCGGGGAAGTGGCTCGCCAGCATGACCTCACCGTCTCCGAGGTCGAAGGCTGGATCGAGGAGGCCCACCTGCAGATCTACGCATTATAAAAGTTTCGCCGCCTCCTCGACGAAGACGAGAACTCGTAAGGTCGTTGCAGGCTGAGCTGGCCCACGCGGGCCATGTGGTATCACTGTCGAAGCTGTGCCAGTGGCTTGGCCTCTCCCTCAGGTCTGTTTACTACCGACCCAAGCCTCGACGTCGCGTGATCAATACCGACCTGGCCGCTCGCGTGAAGCTGGCCCTGGAGCGGTTGCCCACCTATGGCTATCGCCGCCTGGCGTGCGTGCTGGGTGAGAACCGCAAACCGATCCAGCGCATCCTGCAGCTCAAAGGCTGGCAGGTACGCAAGCGGCCCCAAGGCTTCCGACCTCGCGCTCGGAGCCTCCCGTCCGTCCCCTCACGGCCTGATGAGCGTTGGGCCACCGATCTGACCCATGTGTGGTGCGGCAAGGATCGGAGAGCCAGCCTGGCGGTGATCATCGACTGTTGCACCCGGGAGATCTTTGGCTGGCGATTATCGAACAACGGCAGCAGCAAGACGGCTGAAGCGGCGCTGGAAGAGGCCCTGGTACATCGATTTGGCGCGCTCGGCCGCATTCATCAACCGCTGGCCCTCCTGCCTCCACCGTGGTGTCCAAAGTGCTGCGGTTATTCTATGAATCCAGGTCCCGGGCCTGCGAGGGCTTCTCGCAGAGGAATAGACGCATTGGCACACCTCCCTCATAAGCGTGGAGGGCAGCATGGCAAGGCGATGAGTGCGAACGAAGAGAGAAAGGGAACGTCGACAACGAGGCTTTGCGCTAACGGAGCGCCGTGCGGAAACACTGCTCGTGCGCTGCGCCCATGGCATTCCCCTCGTGCCTGGCATTGGGCTGAACGTACCGGCATTCGGAGACCCGTTGGTTTGTGTCAGGCTACCACGCCCGTTGGGTGGAGATTAGCTCGCTGAGCCAACTCACTCATTGACTCGATGGCCGGCGCGATAGGTTCAGCGCGGAGATATGGCGTCTGAACAGGGTCGCGAGCCGCTCGGCACCGGGGTGGAGGGGCACGCCGCGCAGCTTGAGCAGGCCGATGGTATAGGCCGGAAAGGTGGCCAGGGTGTCGAAGCAGGCCAACCCACGGCCGGAAAGCGGATCGTCGACAAAGAACCGCGGGCCGAAGCCGATCAGATCAGTGCGTCGCATCAGCTCGACCATCATGATTGGAGAATCGCACTTTACCACCCGCTGCGAGATCGAGATGTCTTGAGCCTCGAGCCAGTCGATCAGCCGCTGTGCCGAGCTGCCGACCGCCAGGTTCAGCACCCAGCGCGCCTCAGCCATCTGCGACCAGTCGGTGGCACCCAGCAATGCGTGACCTTCACGCGCCATGGGTTCCGAGAGCAGCTCGGTCAGCGGTTCGAAGGTGATCTCGTGGGGTAGCTGATCCGCCTCGGCCACGGCGATGGCGAAGTCGATGCGTCCCTCCATTAGGCCCGGTAGCACCGTGCTCATCATGCCTTCCTCCAGGCTGAGGCTGGCATCAGGCTGCTCGCGCTCGAACTCCCGAAGCACGGCGGGCAGTGACGTGGTCGCGATTGCGGTGGTCACCGCCACCGTGACCTGCACGCCCGAGCCGCCGCGCAGCCAACGTATTTCATCCCTGGCCTTGTCCAGGGTGGAGAACGCCAGGCGCGCCCGTTTCAGTAGCACCTTGCCCGACGGTGTGAACTCGACGCCGCGGTAGCTGCGTATCAGCAGCTCCGATCCAAGGTCGGCCTCCAGTTCGCGCAGCGCGCGGGTCAGGGCGCTCTGACTCAGGTGCAGCGCCCTGGCGGCCCCTCGAATCGACCCTTCTTCGGCCACCTTCAGCAGGGCCCTCAAATGGTGGTTTTTCATCTCAAGTGAACACCTATGCGTGTCATCAAGTAGATTTTATCGTCTTTTCGATATCAGTCACCACTGACAACATCGGTTTTATTGACGCAAATTCCAATGCTAAGAGGCGAAGCCAATGACAGCCCATTCGACGATCACGCCAGATATCGACCAGATGCAGGCCTGCCGCCGCCATATCCATCAGCACCCTGAGCTCGGTTTCGAGGAGTTTGCCACCAGCCAGCTAGTGGCAGAGCGGCTGGAGGAGTGGGGCTATGAGGTTCACACCGGCATCGCCACTACCGGCGTGGTTGGAGTGCTGCGCTGGGGCGACAATTCGGGCCCGCGACTCGGCCTGCGCGCCGATATGGATGCCCTGCCCATCCAGGAGGAGACTGGCTTGCCCTGGGCCAGTCAGGTACCCGGCAAGATGCACGCCTGCGGCCATGACGGCCACACCGCCATTCTACTGGGTGCTGCCGAGGCCCTGGCCCGCCGGCATCGCGAGCAGGGGCTGCCCGGCAGCGGCACCCTGAACCTGATCTTCCAGCCCGCTGAGGAGCTGGGTGGCGGCGGTGGGGCCCTGTGCATGATCGAAGACGGCCTCTTCGAGCGCTTCCCCTGCGACGCCCTCTTTGCGCTGCACAATTTCCCCGGCAAGCCCGTGGGCCACCTGTGTTTCCGGGAGGGTGCCTTCATGGCTTCCTCGGATACGGTCACGCTGACCTTCATTGGCAAGGGCGGCCACGGGGCCCTGCCGCAGCTGGCCGCCGACCCTACTCTGCCAGCAGCTGCCACCGTGCTGGCACTGCAGAGCATCGTCGGGCGCAACGTCGATCCCAACCTCGTCTCGGTGATCAGCGTAGGCCGGATGCAGGCCGGCTCCAGCGCCAACGTCATTCCCAACAGCGCCGAGCTAGAGCTCAGCGTGCGTACCCTGGACCCCGAGGTGCGAGATACCCTCGAGCGCCGCATTCGCACCCTGGCCGAGTCCCAGGCAGAGTCCTTCGACTGCCGCTGCGAGATCGACTACGTGCGCGGTTATCCGGTGTTGATTAACACCCCGGCCGAGACCCAGCTTGCCATCGACACCGCCCGAGAGATGTTCGGCGACGAGCGAGTCGAAGCGCCCACCGCGCCCCTTACCGGCAGCGAGGACTGCGCCTACTTTCTCGAGCAGGTGCCTGGCTGCTACTTCATCGTCGGCAACGGCGATAACGGCCACGACGAAGGGCTGCCCCTGGGACCATGCAGCGTGCACAACCCGCACTACGACTTCAACGATGACTGCATGGGACCCGCCGCCACCTTCCTGATGGGCCTGGTGTCCCGCTACTTCTCGCAGGGAACTTCCCGCTCCGAGTGATCCACAACCCACGACAACTCCAACGAGATCGCACAGCGATCCAAAGGGTGACCATGAGCCAACAACAGTCCGATGACCGCAAGCCTGCTGCTTCCCGGAAACGTCAGTGGTTCCGTGAGTTTCCAGATCCCATGGTCCTGATCTTCATGGTGCTGGTGGTCGTCTATGCGATGACCTTCTTCGTGCCCGCCGGCGAATTCGCGCGGGAAGTGGTGAATGGCCGGAGCCGGGTAATTCCAGGCTCCTTCGAGTACCTATCCGATATTGCCAATTTGCACTTCTTCCGTGTCTTCGTGGCTATTCCCGAGGGCATGATCAACGCCGCCCAGTTCCTTTTCATCGTTTTCATCGCCGGCGGACTCTTCCACATCCTCAAGGGTACCGGGGCGCTGGAAAACGCCATAGGCATTGCTGCCTACAGGATGGGCGCGGGCAACAGCATCAAAAGCCGCAACCTGATTATCACCGCGGGCACCTTCATCTATGGCTTCTTTGGCATGGCTGTGGGCGCCGAGAACAACATTGCCCTGGTACCAGTCGGTGTGCTGATCGCCGCGGCCATCGGCTGCTCGCGCCTGGTGGGCGTGACCATGGCCGTGGGCGGTATCGCTATCGGCTTTGCGCTCTCGCCCATCAACCCCTACACCGTGGGGGTGGCACAGAGCATTGGCGAACTACCGCTGTTTTCCGGCTGGTGGCTGCGCACCCTGATGATGCTGACCTGCCTGGCGACGCTTGCCGCCTATATCTGCCTGCGCGTGGTCAACATCGAGTTCAAGGACGACCAACCGGTGGAGATGAGTCGGAAGCTCAAGGACTACGCCCTGTCGCGCAACAACCTTGCCGTCCTCGGCATCTTCCTGGCCGGCCTGGTGATCATGCTTTTCGGCGTCTTCACCCGCGGCTGGTACATCAAGGAGATCGCCGGCAACTTCCTGCTCATGGCCATCCTGATCGGGCTGGCCAGCGGTCTCAGCGCCAACCAACTGGTCCAGCGGATGATGGAGGGCGCCTCCTCCGTGACCGCCGGCGCGCTGGTGATTGGTCTTGCCGCTTCGATCCAGGTCATCCTCAGCGATGCCCACATCATCGACACTATTGTTCACTCGCTTAGCGCCATCGTGGGGGACATGCCGGTGGCACTGGCCGCGGTGGTGGCCAGCGTCATCCAGGGCGTGATCAACCTGTTTATCCCCAGTGGCTCGGCCCAGGCGCTAGTGACCATGCCGATCCTGATCCCGCTGGCCGACCTCGTCGACATGAGCCGGCAGCTGATGATTACTGCCTTCCAGGTGGGCGACGGGCTGACTAACCTGTTCACTCCTACCGCCGGTGGCATCCTAGCCATGCTGGCCCTGGGCCGTGTTTCCTATGCCCAGTGGCTGCCCGTGATCCTGCCGATCATGGTGCCACTCTACGCCATGTGCTGGATTGCTCTGGTCGTGGCTCACTACATCGGTTACTGAGGCCATGCAATTTCTCGCCGACGCCGACCTCTCGCTTCCCCAGGCCCTTCGGGATATTCACCGGCTGGCCGTGGAGCAGCCCATCGAGGGCCGGGTAGCCGACTACATCCCAGCCCTGGCCACGGCCGACGCTATACGCTGCGGCATCGCCTTCGCCACCCTGGATGGGGAGGTCCATACCGCCGGCGATGCCGAGCTTCCCTTCTCGATCCAGAGCATCTCCAAGGTGTTCGGTCTGGTGCTGGCGATGCAGCGGATGGGCGACGGTCTGTGGCGCCGGGTCGGCATGGAGCCATCCGGTCAGCCGTTCAACTCCATCGTCCAACTGGAGTGGGAGCACGGTATTCCCCGTAATCCCTTCATCAACGCCGGCGCCATTCTGGTGGCCGATACCCTGGTCGCGCATTTTTCGTCCTCTCGCCAGGCCTTTCTCAGCTTCGTGAGACGCCTGGCAGGCAGCGAGTACTGCGACGTGAATGACGAGGTGCTGGCCTCGGAAACCCGCCACGGCAGCCGCAACGCCGCCCTGGCTTACCTGATGAAGAGCTTCGGCAACCTCGAGGCCGAGGTGGACGAGGTGCTGGCCCACTACTTCTTCCAGTGCTCGGTGGAGATGAGCTGCAAGGAGCTGGCCACTAGCCTACTGTTCCTCGCCAACAAAGGTCTGCATCCGATCACCGGCGAAAAGGTAACCTCGCCGCGCGACGCCCATCGCGTCAATGCCATCCTTTCCACTAGCGGTATGTACGACCAGTCCGGCCAGTTCGCCTTTGCTGTGGGTCTGCCAGCCAAGAGCGGCGTCGGCGGCGGCATCGTGGCCATTGTTCCGGGCCACGGCGTTATCGCCGCCTGGAGCCCGCCCCTCAACAGGCATGGCAACTCCACCCGCGGGCTCTCGATGATCACCGAGTTAGCGAGCCGTCTTGGGCTGTCGATCTTCTAATCACACAACTAGGGCCAGCGTATATAGAGACTGATTCTGACTGCAGGCCAAAGCAGATCACTCGGGCCGCCTTCCACGATTGAATATATACTCATTCTTACGGAAGTTCGTATCATCGAGACCAAAATTTGCCGATCTGGCTGTATTAGTATAACTGACATCGTGCGCATGCCAGCCTGAATTATCGGCCTCTTGTCAGTCATCTGGTCTTTTCCGTGAAAAACCTGGTGGCTTTACACAGCTAGCTCCCTTAGCCTTCCTGGTTCGCCTCCGGGCTACTGGCATGTTGCTCCTCAGGCTGCTGTTTCTGGGGGGCATCCATGATTACCTGAACCATCCGGTGAGGCAAAATAGCCACACGCTCTGCCTGCACCTTGAACGCCGTGCGCGTCTCACCATTCTGCTCCCAGCTGTCCTGAACCATCTTGCCCATCACCACGATCCGCATGCCCCTGAACCGTACCGGGATTCCCGGAGGCTCCATCCTCTCAAGGTTTGGAGCCTCCGGGAATCCCGGTACGGTTCACTCGCTGTCGCACTGGGGAACCCGGTCGCCGAGACCTTCACCGCCCAAGACTGGACTGAGTACCGAACCCGGCGCCTCCAGGAAGTGAAGGCCAGCACCGTGAACCATGAGCACGCCTATCTAAAGGCCGTGTTCTCCGAGCTCGAGCGCCTGGCCCTGTGGCACAAGGGTAATCCCTTGGCTCGAATGCGCATGGTGCGCACCGACGACACTGAACGCGCCTACCTTGATGACGCCCAGGTGAACGCCCTACTCGACTATCTCCGCCAGCGGCCCCGTCTGGACTGCTACTACGTCACTCTCCTGTGTCTCAGCACCGGTGCCCGTTGGAGTGAGGCTCAGACCCTTCGCGCCGAGAATGTCGGCCAGGACCGCGTCACCTATGTGGCCACCAAGTCCGGCAAGGACAGGACCATACCTATCGCGCCGGATCTCGCCGCCCAACTTCGGCAACGCCGCCGGATCGGGCGTCTATTTGCCAATGCCTACAAGGCGTTTCAGACAGCAATTCAGGAAGTCGGCATAGATCTACCGAACAGCCAACTAACCCACGTTCTCCGTCATACCTTCGCCAGCCACTTCATGATGAACGGCGGTAATATCCTGGTCCTGCAACGCATACTCGGCCACCAGTCCATCACCATGACCATGCGCTACGCGCACTTCGCCCCCGATCACCTCGAGGACGCCGCCCGGCTGAACCCGGTTGTCACAAGGCTGAAAGAATCGCGAACGACACTACGCATAGCACGAGGCGGCTCGTGCGCCCTGGATTCGGAAGACTCAAAGCAAGGTTAGCTCGCCCACTGGCGGGCTTTTTTTAGTAGGAAGGATGCAAAGGCCGAATGGCCGGCTGTAGACAGACACAAAAAAGCCGCCTCAATGGGCGGCTTTCTTATATGCTGCAACTCTTTGATTTTCCCGATGCTTCGATGGTGCCGGCACCAGGAGTCGAACCCGGGACCTACTGATTACAAGTTCATAATACTAAACAGTTAAATCAATACCTTGCGGGCTTTTTCGCTACGCAATCACCAAGATTCGCCATATACAGATCAATGAGTTGCGGGGCACTGCTACGCCACTTCTACGGCCCATTTTGGCCCATTGACCGGCTGTGCATAAGTCGTGATGAAAACGCACAGATCCGCACATCGCGACGCCCCTGGAAATCGTGCCGGAACCCCAGCAACGGCGCGGCCTGGCGCCTTAGTGCAATAGTGCATAAAAAATAAAATGTTTAGCGCGCAGGCGGGGCGGGGTGTCGACGGCGCGCGCCGGGGCGCCGCCGGGGTGGGGGTGGGGGTCGCCCTGGTCTGGCGAGCGGGCACGAAAAAGCCGCCCTGGTCGGGCGGCTGCGGTGGATCTGGCGGGCGCTGGTCAGCGCGTCGGGTCGAGGCCTGAGCCCGAGTCGCCGTCGAGCGAGTACGGCCGGAACCTGACGATCTCTTCGCCGACGCGCTCGTTGATCTCCATCATGGCCGCCTGCAGCGGCTCGAGCTCGTTGGCGACGAACACCCTCGCGGCCTTCTCGACGTCGCCGAAACCGCCGGTGTTGCTGGGGATGATGCCCATCAGCTGCGGCGGGATACGGTGGCCGGCGAGCTGGTCGTCCCGGGTGATGTTCTTGATGTTCCAGAACTCGTCCTTCGCCGCGACCTCCGAGACCGGGATCACTTGGACCCCGTCCTTCTTGCCCCCGGGGGAGTAGAGGAACAGGTTGCGGAAGTTGCCGGGGCCCTTCGAGTCCTTGAGCGCCTGGCGCATGGCGTCGATGTCTTGCTTGTTATGGGCGGCGTCGTTCACGTACATGATGAAGCCGGCGTGGCTGCCGTTGAGGTAGTAGCGCCGGCGGAACAGGGTGGCGCTCTCGTTGAGCCAGGCCGACTGCAGGCTGCCGATGTAGTCCGGCACGCCATAGATGCCCTGGTCGATGTCGGGCTCGAGCAGGTGGATCACCCGCCCCGCCGGCAGCTCGACCCGGTCGACGAAGTTGGGCACCCACCAGTAGCGCTCGCCGGTCGGCCCGCCGCGGCGCATGTAGCGGCTGCGCAGGTGGCGGAACGGCAGGCGCTTGCCCAGCCGCCCGAACACCTCCTCGAGGTAGGCGTTGCC
>JAWWBV010000056.1:0-10718 GCA_033720795.1 Halomonas sp.
AGCGGCCAAGCGGCCAAGCGGCCAAGCGGCCAAGCGGCCAAGCGGCCAAGCGGCCAAGCGGCCAAGCGGCCAAGCGGCCAAGCGGCCAAGCAGTGTGACGGCCTTGCCCCCCTTGCTTCTTGCTCATTGCCGCTACCCGGCGCAGCCGGGTCATCTCAGATAGCGCCGCCCGCCGCGCAGGGTCGCGCCCTGCGCGGCCCTCGTCGTCTCCCCGGGCGGCGCCTCGCCGCTCAGCCGACGCTGCAGCCCCTGCCAGGCCGTCTCGTCCCGCCAGCCCCGCGCCGCCAGCCAGGCGGCCAGACGCTCGGGCTCCATGCCGCGATCGAGTTCGGCCCCCGCCTCGTCCACCAGCACCGGAATGCGCACCCCGTAGCGCTCGACCAGGGCGTCATCGTCGCTGATCTCGATCCGCTCGAGGCGGTACGGCACGGCGCAGAGGGTCGCGAGCAGCGCCTCGAGCTGCTCACAGAGATGACACCCCAGGGTGGTGTAGAGCCTCAGGCGGATCATGCATCCTCCCGGTGGCGGATCAGGAACACATGGTGGAGATCGGGGTTCCTCGAGAAATCGGGGTCGAAGGTGCGCGACGAGATGTCCTCGACCCGATACTGCTCGGCCAGGTCGGCATCGAGCTTGAAGCGCCGCTGGTTGTTGGAGAACACCAGGGTCCCGCCCGGCGCCAGGCGCGCCATGGCCAGGCGCACCAGCCGACCGTGGTCGCGCTGCACGTCCAGGGTATCGGCCATCTTCTTCGAGTTGGAGAAGGTCGGCGGATCCATGAAGATCAGGTCGAACTCGCCGCCGGCGGTCTCGAGCCAGCGCAGGCAGTCGTCGCGCACCACCCGATGGCGACTCGGATCGAGCCGATTGAGGGCGAAGTTGTCCCGCGCCCACTCCAGGTAGGTGTTGGACAGGTCGACGCTGACGCTCTCGCTGGCGCCACCGCCCTGCTCGGCGCCCGCCTTCTGCGGGCCCAGTGCCGCCTGCACGGTGGCGGTGGCGGTGTAGCAGAAGAGGTTGAGGAAGCGCTTGCCGACGGCCATCTCGCCGAGCATGCGCCGCACCGGCCGGTGGTCGAGGAACAGGCCGGTGTCCAGATAGTCGCGCAGGTTGACCCACAGCCGCGCCCGCCCCTCGCGCACCTCGAAGCGCTCGCCGCTGGCCGCCTGCTTGCGGTACTGCTCCTTTCCGCTCTGGCGCTCGCGGCGCTTGATCACGACGCGGCTCGGCTCGATGCCGAGCACCTCGGGAATCACGCCCAGCGCCTCGTACAGGCGCTTCTGTGCCTGGGCGGCATCCACGGAGCGGGGCGGCGCGTACTCCTGGACGTGCGCGCGATCGCCGTAGATATCGATGGCCAGGGCGTATTCGGGCATGTCGGCGTCATAGAGCCGGTAGCACGTCTCGCCGCTCTTCTTGAGCCACTTCTTCAACCGCTTGCGGTTCTTCTCCAGGCGGTTGGCGAACATCTGCGCGCCCTCGGAGCGCGACGGGGGCGCCTCGGCGGTGGCCGGCGCGCCGGGGGACGCGTCATTGCCGGACGACGCCGCAGCGTCCTCGCGCCGCTCGGGAATCGCCATCAGCAGCAGGCGCGCATCCAGCGGGCCGTTCTTCAGCGAGTAGTGCTTGTGGGCGCGCAGCCCGATGCGGTGCCCCAGGTCCGGATTGGCGGTGAACACGGCCAGCTGCCAGCCCGGGAAGGCCGCCTTGACCCGCTCGCCGAGCTGGGCGTAGAGCGACACCAGCTCCGGCAGCTCGCCCAGGCGCTCGCCGTAGGGCGGGTTGGTCATCACCAGGCCCGTGGGCGAGTCAGGCAGCCCGTCGGGGCGCGCAAGGCCGGTCAGGGCGGCGCCCTCGAGGTCGATCAGCGCCGGCACGCCGGCACGCATGGCGTTGGCCTTGGCCGCCGCCAGCGCGGGGGGGCTCTCGTCGAAGCCGTAGAGCCGCGAGCGGCAGCGCTTGCGCCCGATGCTCGCCCGGGCCTCGGCCTCGCGCTTGAGCTCGCGCCAGCGGCGCTCGTCGTGGCCGGCCCAGCCGTGGAAACCGAAGCGCTCCCGGGCGAGCCCCGGGGCGATGTCGGCGGCCATCAGGGCGGCCTCGATCAGCAGCGTGCCGGCGCCGCACAGCGGGTCGACCAGCGGCGCCCCGTCCCGGGCCAGCGCCGGCCAGCCGGCACGCACCAGCAGGGCCGCGGCCAGGTTCTCCTTGAGCGGGGCGTGGCCGACGTCGCGCCGGTAGCCACGGCGGTGCAGGCTGTCGCCCGAGAGATCCACCCCCAGCGTCAGCCGGCCCCGATGCAGGTGGGCATAGAGGCGCAGGTCGGGGTGGCGGGTGTCGATGTCGGGCCGCGGCCGCGCCTCGGCGTGGAGCCGATCCACCACGCCATCCTTGACGGTCTGGGCACCGAAGCGGGTGTGGCGGATCGCCTCGGAGCGACCGTGGAAGTCCACGGCCAGGGTCTTGCCGGGCGCGAGGTGGTCACGCCAATCGATGGCCGCGGTGGCGACGCGCAGCGCCTCGGGGGTCTCGATGCCCTCCTCCCGGGACAGGCAGAGCACCACCCGGTTGGCCAGCCGCGACCAGAGGCAGGCGCGGTAGGCATCCTCGAGGCTGGCCTGGAAGAACACCCCGGCGACCGTGGTCTTGCCAGGCGTGGCGCCCAGCGCGGCCAGCTCGTCGGCCAGCAGCAGCTCGATGCCCTTGGGGCAGGTCGCCAGGAAATGAAGGGAGTCTGGGGATTGCTGTTCGGTCATGGAATATCCATCGGCACGGCGCCTCGCCGGCGTGAAGGCGTGACGGTCAGGTGAACGCCTTGTTACAAATCATCGGTCGACAATCGTCGTCATCTTGGGCTATCAATGACTGAGTAGCTACTGAATGACGCATGCGTTCCTGTCATCGGGTGTGATGTCTTTTCGCAGCTGTGTTCGCACGGTGTAGATCTTCGCTGAAAGGAGTCCTCGAAGAACATCAATGAAGAACATGGTGGTCGCGCAATGATCAACATCTCCCGAGCAATACGAATCCGGTCTCGAGACCGGGTTCTCATCGGTACCTTCATCAAGAGGTAGTCCAATGAAACGACAGAAACGTGATCGCTTCCAGCGTGCCTATGTTCATGGGTACAAGGCGGGTCTCTCGGGTCGCTCCCGCGATGAGTGTCCCAGCCAGGATATCAATCTACGCGAGTACTGGATGAGCGGTTGGCGTGAAGGTCGTGGGGATCAATGGTCCGGCATGACGGGTGTCTCAGGAATTCACAAGAACCCCATGGTGGTGTGACCCCGACTCCCCCGGGTCATCAACCCTTCGTCAGCGATGACGACGAACCTCTCAAGCCCATGGCCCTGCCATGGGCTTTTTCGTGCCGGCTCGCCGGGCGCCGTGCCCGGCCATCAGCCCTCGTTCACCCTTCCCGCAGCGCCCGGGCACACTCGCCCACCAGCGCGGGGCCGCGATAGATGAAGCCCGAATAGAGCTGCACCAGATCGGCCCCGGCCGCCACCTTGCCAAGCGCCGCCTCGCCGCCGTCGATGCCGCCCACGCCGATGATCGGCATGCCGGGCAGGCGGCGACGCAGCTCGCGGATCACCGCATTGGAGGGCTCGAACACCGGTCGTCCGGAGAGTCCGCCCTGCTCGTCGCCATGGGCGAGCCCCGCCACCGCCTCGCGTGAGACCGTGGTGTTGGTGGCGATCACCGCGTCGATGGCGTTGGCCTCGAGCGCGCCGGCCACCAGGCCGACCTCGTCGGTGCTCATGTCCGGGGCGATCTTCACCGCCAGGGGCACACGCCGTCCGGACGCGCGATCGAGACGCTGCCCCTCCTCGCGCAGGGCCCCGAGCAGCGCATCCAGATGCTCGCCGAACTGCAGGTTGCGCAGCCCCGGGGTGTTGGGCGAGGAGATGTTCACCGCGATGTAGTGCGCGTGGGCATGCACCTTGCCGAGGCAGGTCAGGTAATCATCCACCGCCTGCTCCACCGGGGTGGTCAGGTTCTTGCCGATGTTGATGCCGATCACGCCGTCGTAACGGCTCGCCTTCACCCGGGCCACGAGATGGTCGACCCCGGCGTTGTTGAAGCCCATGCGATTGATGATGGCGCCGGCTTCCGGCAGCCGAAACAGCCGCGGCTTCGGATTGCCGTCCTGGGGCCTGGGCGTCACGGTGCCCACCTCGACGAAGCCGAACCCCAGCGCCCCCAGGGCGTCGAGATGGTCGGCGTTCTTGTCGAGGCCGGCGGCGAGCCCCACCCGATTGGGAAAGCGTAGCCCCATCACCTCGACCGGGTCCTCGACTCGGCCTCCGCCCAGCCGCGACGCCAGCCCCAGGCGACCGGCCAGGTCCAGAGCGGAGAGCGCCATGCCGTGGGCGGTCTCGGCATCGAGACGAAACAGCAGTGAACGGGCAAGCGAGTACATGGCGGCTCCTGGGCAGTGGCGAGCGGAGAGGGGCTGGCGCGGCTCCACCGGCGGTGCGGCGGCAAGCGGGGCGAGAGTATACCAGTCGAGCCACCCCGAGACGACGCGCCCGGCACGGAGGCCCGACCGGAGGGCGCTGCGCGTCACGGCTCCATCATCCGCGCCATTTGTGCTCTACTGGTCCCTCGACGAGTTCCTTACCCAGGACACCGCGAGGCGGCCGGCGCCGCCTCGATGCACCATTGCCAGGAAGCGCCCATGAACGATACCACCGAGACACTCGAACACCGCCTGTCGCGGATCCACCTGGCGCTGGAGAAAGAGCAACTGGAGCAGGTCGACGACGTACTCTCCGACCTCGAGCCTGCGGAAGTGGCCCTGCTGCTGGAATCGCTGCCGCCGGCGGCGCGCATCAGCCTGTGGGAGCGCGTGCCGGGCGAGATCGACGGCGAGGTGCTGCTGCACGTGCACGACGAGGTGCGCGGCACCCTGATCGACGACATGGATCATGCCGAGATCGTCGCCGCCACCACCGGCCTGGACACCACCGACCTGGCCGAGATCTTCGAGGACCTGCCCCAGCAGGTCGCCGCCGACATGCTGCGCTCCATGGACGCGCTGCAGCGCTCGCGCCTCCAGGAGACCCTCTCCTTCGAGGAGGACAGTGCCGGCCGACTGATGCGCACCGACACCATCGCCGTGCGCGCCGACGTCAGCCTGGAGACCGTGCGACGCTTCCTGCGCTGGAAGGAGGCGGTTCCCGACAACACCCACATGCTGATGGTGGTGGACCGCGACGGCCGCTTCGTCGGCGTGCTGCCCCTGGCGCGGCTGGTCGCCAACGACCCCGAGATGGCCGTGGCCGACCTGATGGACAGCGAGGTGGACAGCATCCAGGTGACCATGAAGTCGACCGACGTGGCCACCCTCTTCCAGACCCACGACCTGACCTCCGCCCCGGTGGTCGACGAATCGGGCCTGCTGCTCGGGCGCATCATCATCGACGACATCGTCGACGTGATCCGCGAGAACTCCGAGCAGGCGCTGATGAACATGGCGGGCCTGGATGAGGAGGAGGACCTCTTCGCCCCGGTGATGCCCAGCGCCAAGCGCCGCGCCGTATGGCTCGGCATCAACCTGCTGACGGCCTTCCTGGCCGCCTGGGTGATCGGCCGCTTCGAGGCGGCCCTGGACCAGATCGTCGCCCTGGCGGTGCTGATGCCCATCGTCGCCAGCATGGGCGGCATCGCCGGCAGCCAGACCCTGACGCTGGCGATCCGCGGCCTGGCCCTGGGGCAGATCAGCCGCACCAACAGCCAGTGGCTGCTGCGCAAGGAGATCGGCATCGCCGCCCTCAACGGCGTGCTCTGGTCGCTGGTGGTGGCCGTGCTGGCGGTACTGTGGTTCAACAGCGTCGCCATCGGCGTCATCATCGCCGCCGCGCTGGTCATCAACATGCTGGCGGCCGGCATCGCCGGCATCGTCATCCCGCTGATGCTCAAGCGCGCGGGCATCGACCCGGCCCTCTCGGGCTCGGTGATCCTGACCACGGTGACCGACGTGGTGGGCTTCATGTCCTTCCTGGGCCTGGCCACCGTGTTCCTGCTCTAGGCCGCCCCGCGCCAGGCGTGCGGCTTCGCCGCCAGGCGTGTCCCCCAGACGCACGACACCCCGCCAGTCGCGGGGTGTCGTGTCTTCGGGGCCTGGAGCGATCAGGCGCGAAGGAGCGGGTCAGGCGCGGTTGCTCTCGGCCAGGTCGACCAGCTCGCGCACCGCCACCGCGAACAGCGGGAAGCCGCCGTGGGCGCCGCTGCTCACCTCCTCGACCAGGCGGCACCAGCGCCGGTGCATGCCCTCGTGGAGCGAGAGCCACTGGCTGACCCGCTCGGTGGAGTCCTTGGCACCGTTCTCCATGCCCAGCACGCTGGTGGTCAGCGCCAGCTGCTGGCGATCGATGTCGTCGCGGAAGGTCTCCCGGGCCTGAGCCTGCCAGCTGTCGCGCACCTTGAGCTCGGTGATCTGCTGGATCATCCACGGCAGCTCGAGCCGGTCGCCGATCTCGTAGAAGACCTCGGCCACGCGCTGGGGCTTCTCCTGAGTCTGGCGCGCCGTCTGGATGATGCCCAGCGCCGCATAGAGGCTGTTGGCCGCCGCCACGGTGGCGGCCAGTACCTCGGGTACGCCGGCCTCCACCAGCGCCTGGCGACGGGCCTCCCAGGCCTCGTGCTCCTCGCCGCGCAGGCGCTTGCCGATGTGCTCCTGCAGCTGTGCCAGGCGCGGCGCGAAGAAGTCGATGGCCTCCTGGGTGCTCATGCCGGTGCGGTTGCGCAGGAACCAGCGGGTCGCGCGGCGCAGCATGCGCATCAGGTCGAGCATCATGTCGTACTGCACGGCGCTCGCCACCTGGTTGTCCAGGGCCTCGATCTGCTCCCAGAGCCGCGGCAGCTGGAAGCTGTCGCGGGCGATCACGTAGGCCCGGGCGATCGTGGCGCGGTCGGCGCCGGTGGAGTCGATCAGCCGGCGCACGAAGACGATGCCCATGTGGTCGACCAGGTCGTTGGCCACCTGGGTGGCGACGATCTCGCGGGTCAGCCGGTGCTCGTAGACCTCGTCGTGGTAGCGCTCGACCAGCACCGACGGGAAGATGCGCTCGACGAACTTGACGATGGTCGGGTCGTCCGGGACATCCGAGGCGATCAGGTCCCCCTTGAGCACGCTCTTGGCGTAGGAGATCAGCACCGAGAGCTCCGGCAGCAGCATCCCCTGGTCGTTGGCGGCCCGCTCCTGGAGCAGCTCGTCGTCGGGCAGGAACTCCAGCTCGCGATCGATCTGGCCGGCCGCCTCCAGCTCGCTGATGAAGCGCCGGAAGGGACCGATGCCCTGCTTCGAGAGGCGTTCGGCGAGATCCAGCGCCTGGGTCTGGCGATAGTTGTCCTTGAGCACCAGGTCCGAGACCTCGCCGGTCATGTCGGCCAGCAGCCTGTTGCGCTGCTTCTCGGTCATGTCGCCGCGCTTGACCACCTCGTCGATGAGGATCTTGATGTTGACCTCATGGTCGGAGCAGTTGACGCCACCGGCGTTGTCGATGAAGTCGGTGTTGACCCGCACGCCCCTGGCGGCGGCCTCCATGCGGCCCCGCTGGGTGAGGCCGAGGTTGCCACCCTCGCCGACCACCCGGCAGTTGAGCTCGCAGCCGTCGATGCGCAGGCCGTCGTTGGCCTTGTCGCCCACCTGGGCATCGGTCTCCTCGCTGCACTTCACGTAGGTACCGATACCGCCGTTCCACAGCAGGTCGACCTGCGACTTGAGCATCGCGCGAATCAGTTCGTTGGGAGAGAGCTTGTCCTCCTTGATGCCGAACAGCGCCTTCATCTGCCGGGAGATGGGGATGGTCTTGGCGGCGCGGCTGAAGATGCCGCCGCCCTCGGAGATCAGCGCGGCATCGTAGTCCTGCCAGCTGGAGCGCGGCAGGTCGAACAGGCGCCGGCGCTCGGCGAAGCTCGCCGCCACGTCCGGGGTCGGGTCGACGAAGATGTGCAGGTGGTTGAAGGCGCCCACCAGGCGAATCTTGTCGGAGAGCAGCATGCCGTTGCCGAAGACGTCGCCCGCCATGTCGCCGATGCCGACCACCGAGAACTCGTCCTGCTGGGTGTTGAGCCCCAGGCCGCGGAAGTGGCGCTTGACCGACTCCCAGGCGCCCTTGGCGGTGATGCCCATCTTCTTGTGGTCATAGCCGTTGGCGCCGCCCGAGGCGAAGGCATCGCCCAGCCAGTGGCCATACTCGGCGGAGATCTCGTTGGCGATGTCGGAGAAGGTCGCGGTGCCCTTGTCGGCGGCCACCACCAGGTAGGCATCGTCATCGTCGTGACGCACCACGTCCTCGGGCGGCACGATCTCGCCGCCCACCCGGTTGTCGGTGACGTCGAGCAGGGCGCGGATGAAGATCTTGTAGCAGGCGATGCCCTCCTGCTGGGTGGTGTCGCGATCGGCGCCCTCGGGCATCCGCTTGCAGACGAAACCGCCCTTGGCGCCCACCGGCACGATGACCGCGTTCTTGACCTGCTGCGCCTTGACCAGCCCCAGCACCTCGGTACGGAAGTCCTCGAAGCGGTCGGACCAGCGCAGCCCGCCGCGGGCGACCTTGCCGCCGCGCAGGTGCACGCCCTCGACCCGCGGCGAGCAGACGAAGATCTCGTGGGCCGGGCGCGGCTTGGGCATGCCGGTGATGCGGGCCGGCTCCAGCTTGAAGGCCATGTAGTCCTTCTGCCGGCCGTCGGGCCCGGTCTGGTAGTAGTTGGTGCGCTGGGTCGCCTGGATCATCTCCATGTAGCGGCGCAGCAGCTGGTCGTCGTTGAGGCTGGCGACGTCGTCGAGCAGTGTCAGGATGCGCGCGGTGCAGGCCTCGACCTCGCCCTCCGGCGGGCGCTCGCTGGGATCGAAGCGCAGCTCGAACAGCGTGACGAGCTCGCGGGTGATCTCCGGATGATTGACCAGGGTGGTGGCCATGTAGTCCTGGGAGACGCCGAAGCGGATCTGCTTCAGGTAGCGGGCATAGCCCCTGAGCATGGCCACCTCGCGCCAGTCGAGGTTGGCGCCGATGATCAGCCGGTTGAACGGGTCGTTGTCCGCCTCGCCGATCCAGATGCGCTGGAAGGCCTCGATGAAGGGTGCGCGCATCTCCTGGAGATTGACCTCGTTGCTGGTGTGGTGCTCGAGGTCGAAGTCGTGGATCCAGTAGCTGCCGTCGCTGGCCTGCACCTCGTAGGGGCGCTCGCCGATCACGCGCAGCCCGAGGTTCTCCATCATCGGCAGCACGTCGGAGAGCGGGATCGGCCGGCCGCGGTGGAACAGCTTGAGGTTGACGCCGCTGCCCTCCTCTTCCACCAGGCGGTAGAGGGAGAGGGCCAGCGGGGCGCCGTCGTCCAGCTCGCTGATGTGCTGCAGGTCATAGACCGCGGTGCGCGCCGAGAAGTCGTCGCGGTAGCTCGCCGGGAAGGCGTCGCGGAAGCGGTCCATCAGCAGGTTGGCCTGCTCCTCGCCGAAGCCCTCGATGGCCGCGCCCTGCAGGTCGTCGCGCCAGTTGCGCGCCAGGGTCGCCAGCTTGGCCTCCAGGCGGCGCAGGTCGTACTCCGTGGGTCGGTCGCCCTTGAAGCGCAGGATGAACTGGATGCGCGCCAGCACCGACTCGGAGAGGTAGGTGTTGAAGTCGCCGAAGGTGGCGTCGAGCTCCTCGCACAGCAGCTGCTGGATGCGCTGGCGCAGCTCGGTGGAGAAGACGTCCCGCGGCACGAAGGCCAGGCAGGAGTAGAAGCGCCCGGAGCGGTCCTCGCGGATGAACAGCCGCACCCGGCGCCGCTCGCGCATGTCGAGGATGCCCAGCGCCGTCTGCGTCAGCTCGTCGGTGTCGATCTGGAACAGGTCGTCGCGGGGATAGACCTCGAGGATGTGCAGCAGGTGCTTGCCGTTGTGGCCCTTGGGATTGAACCCGGAGTTGTCCATCACCGTGGACAGCTTGCGGCGCAGGATCGGCACGTTGCGCGGCGACTCGTTGTAGACCGTGGCGGTGAACAGGCCCAGGAAGCGCCGCTCGCCGATCACCCGCCCCTGATCGTCGTAGCGATCGATGGAGATGTAGTCGGGATAGGTGGGGCGGTGGATCCGCGCGTGGTGGGCGCTCTTGGCGAACGACAGCAGCTGGGGCACCAGCACGAAGCGGTCGCCCTCGACGCCCTGATCGGTGCGGATGCGCTCCTGGTAGCGGGGCTGGTCGAGGCGGAAGACGCCGAGCTCGCTCTGCTCGACCCGATCCAGGCGCTGACGTCCCTGCTCCTCGTGGACGACATACTCGTCGTAGCCGAGGAAGGTGAAGTTGTCGTGGAGCAGCCACTCGACGAAGGCCGTGGCCTCCGCGTGGTCCTCGGCCTTGATCTGCTCGGGGCGCGAGGCCTTGAGCTCGGCCAGGGCCGCCCGGGCCTGGTCGCGCATCGGCTCGAAGTCGGCCACCGCGGTGCGCACGTCGCGGAGCACCTCCTGCAGGCTGGCCTCGATCTCCTCGAGCACCGCCGGGTCGGAGTGGCGATCCACCTCGATGGCGATCAGCGACTCGCGGGTGGCCGGGGCATCGGCCTGCTGGGTCGGGGTGACCCGCTCCAGGCGATGCTCGCCGTCGCGCTGGGTGGCCAGCACGGCGTTGTGGATGGCGTGCACGGTCATGCCGCGGCGGTTGAGCTCGATGCGCACCGAGTCGACCAGGAAGGGCATGTCCTCGTGCAGCACGGCGATGAAGGTATGGGTGGAC
>JAWWBV010000057.1:0-10661 GCA_033720795.1 Halomonas sp.
CCCGGGTCGGCGGGGGCCAGGCACTCCACCTTGCCCTCGGGCTCGAAGGCGAAGGCGGTGACGGCGGTGGTGGCGAGCATGCTGATCGCGACCAGCTGGACGGGGCGCTTGAGGTTCATGGCGGGCGTGCCTCCTGACATCGGGCTTGTGAAGTCGTTGTGTGATGGTCGGCTTGCGGAACCTGTCGGCTTTCCTTACAATTCTGTAAGGCAGAACATCGTTCCTCAGGATGGAAAGTTAGGCCCGGGCTCGGGGAGCGTCAACGCCCGAGCGCTCGATTGCGACCAAAGTTCTAGCCGACACCGTCCGCTCCGACCACGGTCCGACGCCGGCGCGAACGGCGTACTCGGCGCCTCGCATGTCGGTCACGCACGGTGCAGGTCACACACTGAACACAACGGAGGCTCGATCCACAGATGGCACAGGACCGCGTCGAGGCGGTGGAGCGCGCACTGACGGTGCTCGAGGCCTTCGACTCCCCGCAGGAACACTTCAGCCTGGCGGAACTCGCCCAGGCCACCGGCTTCTACAAGAGCACCCTGCTGCGCCTGCTCGGGTCGCTTTCCCGCTTCGACTACGTGCAGCGTGACGACCAGGGCCGCTGGCACCTCGGCCATGCCCCGGTGCGCCTGGCGCGTCGCCACCTTCCCGGCCGGCATCTGGCGAGGCGCATCCAGCCCCTGCTGGCCCGCCTGGCGAGCGAGTCCGGTGAGACCGCGAGCCTGCTCGAGGTGGAGGACGGCATGGCGGAGTGTCGCCTGGTCACGCTGCCCGATAACGCCCTGCGTCATGACCTGCACCCGGGCGACCGCTGGGCGGTGACGGAAGAACACGACCCGCGCCCGGCCTTGCCCGGCGGCGCCATGGTCTGCCAGGCGCTGCCCGGCGACGCCATCGAGCCGCCGCGCTGGCTGGCCCTCTCGGGCCCGGCCGGACGCCTGGATACGCACCGCGCCAGGGCCGCGCTGGAGCATGCTGTCAGGGTGCTGTCGGCCGGTCCGGGACGCGACTCAGGGGAGACGGGGCCATGACGCTGCTGCTGGTGGAAGATGATGCCCTGCTGGCCGAGACGCTGACCGAGACCCTGCGCCTGGAGGGCCACGAGGTCTGTCATCTCGATGACGGCAGCGCGGCGCGTGAGCGCCTGACGGCGCCCGGCCACGGCGTCGCGCTGGTGTTGCTCGACCTGAACCTGCCGGGCTGTGGCGGCCTCGAGGTGCTCGAGGCCCTGCGCGCCCACGACCGCGCCACCCCCGTGCTGATTCTCACCGCCCGCGGCGCCGTGGAGGACCGGGTCCGCGGCCTCGACCTGGGTGCCGACGACTACCTGGCCAAGCCCTTCGCCCTCGACGAGCTCGAGGCTCGCGTGCGTGCCCTGCTCAGGCGCCGCCGCCCCGCGGCGGAGCTGATGGTCGGCCCCCTCACCCTCGACACCCGGCAGCAGCGCTTCGTCCTCCAGGGCGAGCCCCTCGCCCTCCCCCCGAGGGAGCAGCGCCTGCTCGCCTGCCTGATGCGCCATGCCGGCACGCCGGTGGACAAGGCCCGGCTCGCCGAGGAGGCGTTCCAGGGCGACGCCATGGGCGACAACGCCATCGAGGTCTACGTCCATCGGCTGCGCAAGCGCCTGGCCGGCAGCGCCGTGGCCCTGCGCACGGTGCGCGGCCTGGGTTACCTGCTGGAGGCCCAGTGACGCGCGGCGACAGCCTCTCTCGCCGCCTGCTGGCCTGGCTGCTGGTGCCGCTGCTGGTGCTGGGCAGCCTGATGCTCCTGCAGGCCTGGATCGAGGCGCGGCGTACCGCCGATCGCGCCTTCGACCGCCTGCTCGAGGCCGCTTCCCTGGCCATCGCCGAGCAGGTCCAGTGGCAGGACGACCGCCTGTGGCTCGACCTGCCGCCGGCGGCGCTGGAGATGCTGGCCACCGACGCCGAGGAACGCGTGTTCTATAGCCTGGTCGATCGCCACGGCCGCATGATCACCGGTAATGCCGACCTGCCGGGGGATGCGCGCGAGGCGGTCTCGGACGACGATACCCTGCTCTACCGCGACATCGCCTGGCAGGGCCTGTCGCTGCGTCAGGGGGTGAGACGCACCCGTCTCGAGGAGTGGCAGCTGCGTGAGCCCTTCGAGGTGCGCGTCGCCCACAGCCGCGAGGGGCGTGACGCCCTCGCCGCCGAGCTGTGGCGGGCCAACCTGGCGATGATCCTGGCCATGGCGGCGCTGGCGATCGTGGCGCTGCTGCTGGCGATCCGCACCGCCCTGGCCCCGCTGACTCGCCTGCGCCGGGCGATCCGCTGCCGCGATCCGCGCACCCTCGCCCCGCTGGAGCTGCGCCTGCCGCGCGAGCTCGCCGAACTGCGCGATACCGTCAACGACCTGCTCGCCCGGATGCGCCGGGTGCGCGCCAACCAGGAGCGCTTCATCGGCGACGCCTCGCACCAGCTGCGCACGCCGCTGGCGGGGCTCTCGGCGCGTGCCGAGCTCGCCCTGCGCCAGGACGATCCGGCCCGCTGGCGGGAGGCCCTGGTCGCCATGCAGGCCACCAGCACCCGCACCGCACGACT
This sequence comes from Halomonas sp., assembly GCA_033720795.1. GTDB lineage: Bacteria > Pseudomonadota > Gammaproteobacteria > Pseudomonadales > Halomonadaceae > Halomonas. The sequence continues at coordinate 2,562 of JAWWBV010000057.1, forward strand.
GGCGATGCAGCTGCTGTCGCTGACGCGGCTGGCCAACCCCGAATATCGCCCCGAACTCACGCCGCTCTCCCTCAACGCCATCGCCCGGGAGGCGGTACGCGAGCACTGGACGGCCTGCCACCGAGCGGGGATCGATCTCGGCGTGACGAGCGCCGCCGTCGACGTCGAGGTCCCGGGTATCGACTGGCAGCTCGCCGAGGCGCTCGGCAACCTGATCGACAATGCCCGTCGCTATGGGGCACGACACGTCACGATCCGGGTCGGCGAGACGCCGCCGAGCCTGGCCGTCGAGGACGACGGCCCGGGGATCCCCCCTGCCCGGCGGCGGCTGATGCTGCGCCCCTTCCACCGCGATCGCGACGACCTGGAGGGCTCCGGGCTGGGCCTCGCCATCGTCGACGGCATCGCCCGCACGCACGACGCCCGTCTCGTGATGTCCGAGGGGCCGGGCGGCGCCGGGCTTCGCGTGACGCTGGTCTTTCCCGGAGACACTCCATGAGCCCCCGACGTGCCACGATGACACCGCTCTCTCGCCTTGCCGGGCGCTGCCTGATCGCGGCGTTGCTGCTGGCGCTTCCCACCACGCTCCAGGCCACACAGAGCCTGCGCTACCCCGCCGTACCGGAGGGCGACGCCGCCTACCCGCTGGTGATCCACGGCGCCCTGGACCTGCCCCAGGTGCGACCGCTGCTGGACGCCTTCCACCGCGACCATCCCCAGTTCGCGATCCACTACCGCAACCTGTCCACCCTGGCCCTGCACGAGCGCTTCCTCGGCGCGCCCGCCGAGGCCGACGTGCTGATCTCCTCGGCCATGCCCTGGCAGTACCGCCTGGCCAACGACGGCCAGGCGCAGCTACTCGACACTCCGGCAGCCAGACGCTGGCCGGCCTGGGCGCGCTGGCGCAGCGAACTCTTCGCCGTCACCTTCGAGCCCATCGTGATGGTGGTCAACGAGGCGATCATCGAGCGCTTCGGCGAGGTGCGCAGCCACGCCGATCTGCTGACGTTGCTGGAACGCCGGGACGAGACGCTGCGCGGCCGCGTGGTGACCTACGACCCGGCCATCAGCGGCGCGGGCTATACCTATGCCATCGAGGAGTCACGGCTCTCGCCGCGCTACTGGGAACTGGTGGCGGCCCTGGGCGAGGCAGAGGCCGCCCTGGCGGAGACCACCGGGGAGATGCTGGAGGGACTGATCGAGGGCCGTTATCTGGTGGGCTATAACCTGCTGGGCAGCTACGCCCGGGAGCGTCTGGCCGACCACCCGCAGCTCAGGATCGTACTACCCGAGGACTACACCCTGGTCACCCAGCGCCTGGCCCTGGTGCCGCGCCTGGCGCCCCACCCCGAGGCGGCCCGGCGCTTTCTCGACTACCTGATCGGCGAGCGGGGGCAGGAAGTGCTGGCGCGCGACACCCCACTGGGGGCCATTCACCCCTCGCTCGAGGGGCCGGGCACGGCGGCCGCGCTGCGACGGCAGCTCGGCGAGGCGCTACGTCCCATCCCCCTGGGCCCCGGCCTGCTGGCGACCCTGGACGATCTCAAGCGCGAGGCACTATTGACGCGCTGGCAACGCGAGTTCACGCGCCGGGAGTGACGCTCAACACCGCCCCAGGCCGACTCAGCGGACGTAGGAGATCTCCACCGGCACGGTGCCGCGCTTGAGCATGCCGAGCGCCTTGGCGGCCCGCTTGGAGAGATCGATGATGCGCCCCTTGGCATAGGGTCCGCGATCGTTGATCAGCACCTCGACCTCGCGGCCGTTGTCCTCCCGGGTCACCACCACCCGGGTGCCGAACGGCAGGGTGGGATGGGCGGCCGTGAGGGCCTGCTGGTCGAAGGGCTCGCCGCTGGCGGTGGTGCGGCCCTGGAAGCGGTCACTATAGAAGGACGCCACGCCCTGCTGGGTCTTGGCCTCGGCCTCGTGGGCCTGACCGGTGCTGGCGCAGCCGGTCATCAGCCACCCCGCCAGGCAGATGGTCAGAATCGGTCGGGAGCGAATTCCCATGCGTTCACCTCATGACAAACCGGATGGCGCTCACTATCGCATCCAGCGATCAGGCGCCCTGGTCGAGGGGCGGCGAGGGGTGCTTGCCCTGCAGCCAACCCGAGCTGTTGGCCCGTGCCTGGTCGAACCAGGCCAGCCGATCGTGCAGTGTCACCACTCCACCGACGACGATCAGCGTCGGCGGTCGGATAGTAACCACTTCGCCTGTCGGCGGCAACTTCTCGAGGGTGCCGACATGCACCCGCTGGCGTGCCGTGGTGCCCTGCTCGATCAGCGCCACCGGCGTCTCGGGTGCCAGGCCGTGGCGGCAGAGCTGCTCGCCGATCAGCGAAAGGCTGCCCAGGCCCATGTAGAACACCAGGGTCTGGCCGGGCGCCGCCAGCGTCGGCCAGTCCAGATCGCTGCTGCCGTTGCGCAGGTGGCCGGTGACGAAACGCACCGACTGCGCATGCTCGCGGTGGGTGAGCGGGATGCCGGCATAGGCCGCGCAGCCCGATGCCGCGGTGATGCCGGGCACCACCTCCACCATGATGCCCGCCTCGACCAGGGTCTCGAGTTCCTCACCGCCGCGACCGAAGATGAAGGGATCGCCGCCCTTGAGGCGAACGACCCGCTTGCCCATCCGGGCCCAGTCGACCAGGGCCTGGTTGATGCCGTCCTGGGGCACGCTGTGCCGGGAGCGCTCCTTGCCGACATAGAGTCGCAGGGCCTCGGGGCTCGCCAGCGCCAGGATCTCGTCGCTGACCAGTCGGTCATGGAGGATCACCTCGGCGGCCTTCAGGCGCCGCCACGCCTTGAGGGTGAGCAGCTCCGGGTCGCCTGGGCCGGCCCCGACCAGGCTGACGCAGCCCGGGGGGAAGGCCGAGCCTGCCGGCAGCCCCATCGGCACCTCGTCTCGCCCCGCTGCGGGCACGGAACCGGTTCTCATATTCCAATAACCTCAGTCACAAATGTCGATTTATTCATTATGGTAATTAACAGTCGTCCCGGATACCACCATTCCCTCGGCACAAGGCTATAACCGCTGGTTTCATCGTCGAGGGATCGGCACCGGCGGCCTTGGCCCCGCCTGGAAGCAGATCGCCCCCGCAGAGCGGGGGCGATCGGATGCGGCGTGACGCAGACCGACTCAGGAGCAGAGCGCACGCCGCAGACGGGGGCTGGCGAGCTCGCCGACCAGGGTCGCGGCCGCGAGGATCGCCAGCAGCCAGGGCCAGTGCAGGCCGAACTCGACGCGGGTGATGCCCAGAGCGTCGACGAAGATCATCAGGATGCCCAGCGGACTGACGTAGCGCACCATGAACAGCCAGAGCGCATGCCAGGCCGGCGACAGGCCGAGCTCGTCGCGGAAGGTCTCGCTCTTCAGCACGAACCCGGCCAGCATCACCATGCCGAGGCCACCCAGCGGCATCATCCAGCGCGAGGTCAGGTAGTCGAGCCAGTCGAAGAAGTGCTTGCCGGCCAGGGTCCAGTCGGCGCCGACGTTGAAGGAGAGCATCGCCAGGGTGCTGATCAGCCACAGCACGAGGCCCGTGCCCCAGGAGGCGCTGCGCCGCGAGATGCCCTTGTTGTCGGTGAGCCAGGAGACCGTGGCCTCGACCATGGAGATCGACGAGGTCAGCGCGGCCATGGAGAGCATCACGAAGAACAGGACGCCGAACAGGGTGCCCATGGGAATCGCCTGAAAGGCGAGCGGCAGGCTCATGAAGATCAGGCCGGGGCCGCTGCTCGGGCTCATGCCGTTGGCGAAGATCACCGGGAAGATCGCCAGCCCCGCCATCAGCGCCACCACCGTGTCGGCCAGCGCCACGGAGAGCGTGGTGCGCGCGATCGAGGTGGTCGCGGGCAGATAGCTGCCGTAGGTCAGGATGGCCCCGGAGGCCAGCGACAGGGTGAAGAAGGCGTGGCCCAGCGCGGCCAGCATGCCCTCGCTGGAGAGACGGCCGGCGTCGAAGGAGAACAGGAACTCGACCGCCGCCGGGAAGCCTCCGGAGAAGACGCCATAGCCGATGAGCAGCAGCAGCATCAGCACCATGCCGGGCATCATCCAGCTGACGCTCTTCTCGATGCCGGCCTGCACGCCCTTGCCGACGATCACCATGGTCGCCACCGTGACCAGGGTGCTCCAGAAGCCGAGGTTCAGGGGGCTGGCGTTGTTGGCGCCGAAGATCGCCGCCATCTCATCGACGCTGGAGCCTGCAAGGCCGCCGCTCAGCATCTTCCAGAGGTAGGCGAAGGACCAGCCCGCCACCACCACGTAGAACGACAGGATCAGAAAGCCGCACAGCATGGCCATCCAGCCGAGCAGCGACCAGGCCGAGCCGCGGCCCGATTCGGCAACGACCCGCCGCAGGGCATCGACGGGGCTGCCGCGGCCACGACGCCCCAGGGCGATCTCGGTCATCATTACCGGCACGCCCACGGCGAGGATGCAGGCCAGGTAGACCAGCACGAAGGCGCCGCCGCCGAACTCGCCGGTGATGTAGGGAAACTTCCAGATGTTGCCCAGGCCCACGGCGGAACCGGTCGCCGCCAGGATGAAGCCCCAGCGGCCGAGCCACTGGGTTCGAGGTTGTGCATTCGTTGTCATATCACACCAGGATCACCGGAGTTCTTTCCGACACCGCGAGGCATCGCCACCAGGCGCCTATTGTGACGGATTTTATCGTGATTGGGCAGGCGCACAGCCGATCATGCTGCCTTTTCCCCCAGCGGCAGCGAAGCGGCGACACCGCGTCGTCGTCACGCCGGGCACACGGCGCCGGCCCGCTGGTCTAAGCTGGTGGCAAAGTGGCATTGGCGCGGCCTCGCCGCGATCGTCAGCCTGTCAGCCGGCACGCGCCCAGGAGGACTCCATGACCAGCGACCCTCGTATCGGACCGATCGCCCTGCCCGACACCCGATCCAGGCGCGTCGTCGAACGCCTGCTGGAGGGATCCGGCGTCACGCTCAACGGTGATGCCCCCCAGGATATCCGCGTGCTGCATCCCGACGTCTTCTCGCGCATCCTGCACCAGGGCAGCCTGGGCCTCGGCGAGACCTACATGGAGGGCTGGTGGGAATGCGAACGTATCGATCAGATGGCCCATCGCCTGCTGCTGCACGGCCTGGGACAGCACGCCCGCACGCCGTCGGAAAAACTCATGTACCGACTGCAGTCGGGCTTTCGCAACCTGCAGAGCCGGACCCGCGCCTACATGGTCGGCGAGGTGCATTACGACCTGGGCAACGATCTCTTCGAGCGCATGCTCGATGACACCATGTGCTACTCCTGCGGCTACTGGAAGGAAGCCGAGGATCTCGCCGCCGCCCAGCGGGCCAAGCTCGAGCTGGCCTGTCAAAAGCTCGACCTGAGGCCGGGCATGAGGGTCCTCGATATCGGCTGCGGCTGGGGCAGCTTCGCCGAGCACGCCGCGCGGCATCACGGCGTGTCGGTCACCGGCATCACCATCTCCCGGGAGCAGGCGGCGCTGGCCCGGGAACGCTGCGCCGAGCTGCCGGTGGAGATCCTGCTGCAGGACTATCGCGACCTCGACGGCCAGTATGACCGCATCGTCTCCATCGGCATGTTCGAGCACGTGGGGCACCGCAACTATGCCACCTATTTCGAGACCATCCGGCGCCTGATGCCGTCGGATGGGCTCTTCCTGCTGCACACCATCGGCTCCAACCGCTCGGAGATCTCGGCCGATCCCTGGATCCATCGCTATATCTTCCCCAACGGCACCCTGCCCTCGGCCATGCACATCGCGCGCGCGAGCGAGGATCACCTGCTGATGGAGGACTGGCAGAACTTCGGCCCGGACTATGACCGGACGCTGATGGCGTGGTTGGCCAATTTCGACGCCCACTGGCACGAGATCGCACCGCGCTACAACGAGCGCACCCGCCGGATGTTCCGCTACTACCTCTCGGTCTGTGCCGGCGCCTTCCGCGCCCGCCATCTTCAGCTCTGGCAGGTGGTCTTCTCCCGCGGGCGGGCGCGGCGCTACGATGCCCCGCGCTGAGGCCCGGTCGCCCCCGACATGAACCGACGACGCAGCATATTACCTAAGCCTTAATGTCGGCGATCGCCTACACCTCAAGGCGGATAGGCAGTACCCTATCGAAGGCGCCATACTGCCGATCACCAAAAAGCGACGTGCCCCAAGCGCCCGCGATCGATCCCAGCCTTGCGCTGGACAGGACGACAACGACTCTCTGTGCGCAGCAGGGATACAAGGACACCCGCATGCCCTCCAACGATGTCCTGCCGGGTACGACAACCTCACCCTCAGAGTGGCTCTTCGAGCTGACGGAACAGTTGCCCGGCGTCATCTTCCAGCTGCACCGTTCACCGAGAGGCCAACTGCATTTTCCCTATCTGGCCGGCAGCGACACCGGACTCAAGGGTCTCGATCGACACGCCCTGGCCCAAAATGCCCAGCCCGCCCTGGAGCGACTGGCCGAGCAGGACTATCCGCGGCTGATGGCCATCATCGAACGCTCGGCGCGCGCGGGAACCCCCATCGCCACCACCTTTCGGCTGCGCCTGAACGGGGAACGCATGCACTGGATCGCCGTGCGCGCCCAGCCCCGCCAGGTCGACAGTGGCACCCTCTGGGTCGGCCTGATGATCGACATCAGCGAGCAGATGCTCGAGGAGGACCGCCTGCGACGGCTCTCGGACACCGACGACCTCACCGGCCTGGCCAATCGACGCAAGCTGATGACGCGCCTCGACGAGGAGCTCTCGCTGAGCAACCGCCACGGCCTCCCACTGTCGCTGATGATGCTCGATCTCGACCACTTCAAGTCGATCAACGATACCTGGGGCCACCTGCAGGGCGATCAGGTGCTGCGCGAACTCGCCAGCCTCTGCCAGGGCATCCTGCGCGAGGAGGACCTGATGGCGCGCCTCGGCGGCGAAGAGTTCGCGGTACTGCTGCCCCTGACGCCCGAGTCGCACTGCCGACTGCTGGCGGAGCGACTGCGTCGGCGGATCGCCGAGCACGACTTCGACGTCGGGCGCGGCCAGATCACCATCAGCATCGGGATCGCCGAACACCGCGTCGGCGACTCCCGAGAGATCCTCCTGCAGCGCGTCGACGACAGCCTCTATGCCGCCAAGCACGGCGGGCGCAATCGCGTGATGGCCGACGCCTAGCCGGCCTCAGGCGGGATCTCTCCCAGGTGATCGAGAAACCACCGGGCGGCGTGGGCCTCGACCCGCGCCAGGGTGCCGGGCTCCGCGAAGAGGTGGCTGGCGCCGGGCACGATCAGCAGCTGGCGAGGACAGCAGAGTCGCGCCATGGCCTGCTCGTTGAGCCGAATGACCTCGGGGTCATGCCCGCCGACCAGCAGCAGGGTCGGCGCCCTCACCCGCGCCAGGGCCTCGCCGGCGAGATCGGGGCGTCCGCCGCGGGACACCACCGCCCTCACCCGCCTGGGCTGATCGGCCGCCGCGATCAGCGCCGCCGCGGCCCCGGTGCTGGCGCCGAACAGGCCGATACCGAGATGTCGCGACGGCGGCGCCTCGGCGACCCAGGCCACCGCCCCGCTCATGCGCGCGCCGATCAGCGCGATATCGAAGCGCAGCGCCCGGGTACGCTCGTCGATCAGGCTCTCCTCCGGCGTCAGCAGATCGAACAGCAGGGTCGCCAGCCCCTGCTCGGCCAGGTGGCGCGCCACCCGGCGATTGCGAACGCTGAAGCGGCTGCTGCCGCTGCCATGGGCGAACACCACGATGCCAGCCGGAGCCTCGGGCATCAGCAGGTTGGCCTCCAGGGCGACCCCGGAGGTCTGGATCTCGAGATCATGCTCCGTCATGGCCATGCCGCCTCCCCGACCCGCCGATCGCGACGGGCATACCCGAAGTATAGTGACTGCATCGACCGGCGGACGCGCGTCGCCCGGGACCGGTATACTGGACGGATTCCCAGTGAACCTCCAACGACCCGGCAGGGAGAGCCCCATGATCCAGCAGACGCTCGCACAGGTCTTCGGCTACGACGACTTCCGGCCCGGCCAGCGGCCAGTGATCGAGGCGATCGTGGCCGGCCGCTCGGCGGCGGCCATCTTCCCCACCGGCTCCGGCAAGTCGCTCTGCTA
>JAWWBV010000058.1:0-10076 GCA_033720795.1 Halomonas sp.
ATCGGCTGCGGCGCCTGCTCACCACCATAGATGATGGCCGGCACCTGTGCGTTGGCACGACGCAGGCGGCGGCTCGCACCTTTCCCCAGGTCGTTGCGAACGCTGGCATTGAGTGTGTAATCGGACATGAAATTGCCTCTTTCTGAAGGTAAGGAAGACGCCGTGGCCCGCGACCAGGCCGCGGCGTTTCCGGGAGCCCCGTAGGGCGCTGATCCGACGCCTCGTCCCGCCGGGCCGTCCGCCGAGCACTGCTCGGCGACTCGGCCTCAGTGGAACATGGCGCTGACGGATTCCTCGTTGCTGACCCGGCGGATCGCCTCGGCGATCAGCCCGGCCACGCTGAGCTGGCGGATGTTGCCGCTGCGACGCGCGGCCTCGCCGAGGGGGATGGTGTCGGTCACCACCACCTCGTCGAGCACCGAGCCCGAGATGTTGTCGACGGCGGGGCCGGACAGGATCGGGTGGGTGGCGTAGGCCACCACGCGACGGGCGCCGCGTTCCTTGAGGGCCTCACCGGCCTTGCACAGGGTGCCGGCGGTATCGATCATGTCGTCCACCACCACGCAGGTGCGATTCTCGATCTCGCCGATGATGTGCATCACCTGGGCCTGGTTGGCCGAGGGGCGGCGCTTGTCGATGATCGCCAGGTCGGCGTTGAGCTGCTTGGCGATGGCGCGGGCGCGGACCACGCCGCCGACGTCCGGCGAGACGACGACGAGATCGTCGTAGTTCTGGCGCTCGATGTCGTCGAGCAGGATCGGCGAGCCGTAGACGTTGTCCACCGGCACGTCGAAGAAGCCCTGGATCTGGTCGGCGTGCAGGTCCATGGTCATGACCCGGTCGACGCCGGCCTTGACCATCATGTCGGCGACGATCTTGGCGGAGATCGGCACGCGGGCGGAGCGCACGCGGCGGTCCTGACGGGCATAGCCGAAGTAGGGGACCACGGCGGTGATCCGGGTGGCGGAGGCGCGGCGCAGCGCGTCCACCATCAGGATCAGTTCCATCAGGTTGTCGTTGGTCGGTGCACAGGTGGGCTGCAGGACGAAGACATCCTTGCCGCGCACGTTCTCGTTGATCTCGACTGCGACTTCGCCGTCGCTGAACTGGCCGACCGTGGCGTTGCCCAGGCGGGTATCCAGGCTCTCGGCGACTTTACGGGCGAGATCGGGATTGGCGTTCCCGGCGAAAACCATCAATTTTGACACGCGCAGCCACCTTTGCTGTGTTGGGTCTTCAGGGGTTGGGGTCGACGGGGTCCGGTCGAAATGGCTGGGGCAGCAGGATTCGAACCTGCGCATGGCGATACCAAAAACCGCTGCCTTACCGCTTGGCTATGCCCCAGGATCAGCTCCGCGCCGGCATGTCGGACATGTCTCGACGCCCCAGGACGTCGAGGGTCATCGACCCAGCGCAGCATGAAGAGGTGAGCGGTTCAGGCCGCGTGCCTTGAAGGCACGCCAGTCCTCGGGAACCTCGGCCAGGAGACGATCTGCCTGTGACTCGCCCTCGAGACGGGCAAAGACGCAGGCGCCGGTGCCGGTCAGCATGGCCGGTGCCCGATGGGCCAGCCAGTCGAGCGCTCGCGCCACCTCGGGATAGTGTCTCCGGACGGTGTCCTGGCAGTCGTTGCGCCAGCTCCCCGCTCCCCCCTGCAGTGCGCGCGCCATGGTAATCGGGGGGGTATGGCGTGTCAATTCGGGCGCCCCGAACACGGCCGGGGTGGAGACCGTGACGCCGGGGTGGATGACCAGAAACCAGGGGGTGTCGAGGGTCACCGGCGTCAGGCGTTCGCCGATGCCCTCGGCCCAGGCGGCGTGGCCGTGCACGAAGACGGGGACGTCGGCGCCGAGGGCGAGGCCCAGGCGGGCGAGTTCGGAGAGCTCCAGGCCAAGCCCCCAGAGGGCGTCGAGGCCGAGCAGGGCGGTGGCGGCATCCGAGCTGCCGCCGCCGAGCCCCCCGCCCATGGGCAGTCGCTTGTCGAGGTGGAGGTCGGCGCCCAGGCGACAACCGGTCTCGGCCTGCAGCAGGCGCGCGGCGCGCAGGATCAGATTGTCCTCGGCGTCGACGCCGTCGAGACCCGGGGAGAGATGCAGCTCGCCGTCCGTGCGGCGACGCAGGGTGAGGGTGTCGCCGGCGTCGAGGAACTGGAACAGCGTCTGCAGCTCGTGGTAGCCGTCCGGCCGACGGCCGGTGATGTGCAGCAGGCGATTGAGCTTGGCCGGCGCGGGCAGTACCAGCGGCTCGGCCTGGGGCGCGGAACAGGGCGCAGAGAGGGGCGAGGTGCGGGGCATGGTGTCACTCCTCGAGGCTGGGGCGCCAGTCGGTGACCACCAGGGTCGCGCGCAGGGTGTCGTAGGTCATCACCATCCGCTGCGGCAGCCAGAGGCCGTCGATGCGCGTCCAGTCGCGGTAGACGATCTCCCAGCCGTCCTGCTCGAGCCGTTGCGGGAAGCCCAGGGCGTCGCGCTCGAGGCGATGGGTGCTCTGTGGGGAGGGCAGGCCGCGCACCCAGTCGGAGAGCGCGCTGACCGGCAGCGACCAGCCCAGCCGCTGGGTCATCAGCGCCTCAGGCGTCTCGGCCTCGAAGCGCCCCTCGGCGGTGGTCAGCGAGAAGCGCCCCTCGCGCCCCTCCAGGGTGCTGCGGCCGCTGCCGAAGGGGCCGCTGATCAGCAGGCGGTAGTAGTGGGGGTGCTGGCTCCAGTCCAGGGTGGCGCTGGTGGAGTCCTCCGGGGTGCGCAGGCCGACCTTGCCGGCCAGCAACCAGGTGTCGAGCGCTTCGAGGCGCTCTCGCTGCGCCGCCCACTGGCCGGCGGCTCGCTCGCCTTCGGGCGGCGCGGGGCGGGTGGCACAGCCGGCCAGCAGGGCGAGGGCCAGCAGGGGGATCAGCAGTCGCGTGAGGTGCGTCATGGGGCCTTCCGAGATGGGAAATGACGGGAAAGTGGGAAGCCGCGTGCTGGCGCGCTCGGCCATGGCGGTAGCGTGCACTGCATGGAACGGGTCGTTCGTCAGGGCGTGGCGTCCAGGTCGGGCCGGCGCCGCAGCAGGTCATCGATCAGCGGGCGCGTCTCGAAGCGTTGGCGGGCCTCCTCGAGCAGGGCGCGGGCCTCGGCCTTCTCGCCCAGTGCCCAGAGCACCTCGATCAGGTGGGCGGCGATCTCCTGGTCCTGCATGGCCGCCCAGGCGCGCCTGAGCCAGGGCAGGGCGCGCGCGGGATCCCCCAGGCGATAGTGCACCCAGCCCAGGCTGTCGAGGATGGCCGGGTTGTCCGGCGCGAGCTCATAGGCGCGTTCGATCAGCGCTCGCGCCTCGTCCAGCCGACCCTCGAGGTCGGCATCGGCGAGGGTATAGCCCAGCGCGTTGAGGGCGGTGGCGTTGTCCGGATCGTGCTCGATGATATGGCGCAGGTCGGCCTCCATGGCGGCCAGGTCGCCATCGGCGAAGGCACGCATGGCGCGCTGGTAGCGCAGCCGCTCATCGTCGGGACGCCGCGCGAGTTCACTGTCGAGCAGGGCGTTGGCCTGGTCGGGAAGGCCCGCCTCGTCGAGCAGCTCCACCTCCACGGCGGCCAGTTCGCTCTGGTACGCCTCGTGCCGCAGGCGCTCCAGGCGCAGGAAGCTGCGCGCATCGAGGCGTCGATCGGCCTCCATCAGCATCCTGGCCGCGTTCACTCTCGCCGGCAGGAACTGCTCGCCTTCCGGCACCTGGCGGTAATAGAGGAGGGCGTTACCGATCTCGCCGCGCTCCTCGGCGATGGCACCGAGCAGCAGCAAGGCCATCGGCGGCACCTCATCGTCGCCGACCAGCGGTAGCAGCAGGCGGCGCGCCGGCGCCAGGTGTTCGCGCTCGAGGAACAGTCGCGCCAGGCTCAGGCGCAGCGAGGGATCGTCGCCATGGTCGGCGAGCAGCGCCTCGATGGCGTCCTCGGCGGCCTCGACGCTGCCCAGTGCCAGCTCGGCCCGGGCCAGCAGCAGCATCAGCCGGGGATCGCCGGGTGACACCGCCAGGCCGCGGCGGGCGTGCTCGCGTGCCGCGGCGGGGGCCTCGGCCTCGAGCGCGAGGCGGGCCCGCAGGTTCCACAGTTCGGGCCGCTCGGGGGCCTGTCGGGCGAGCCGCGTCAGGCGGTGATCGGCCGCCGCCGGCTGCCCCGCGGCGGCCTCCAGCAGGGCGGTGGCGAGCTCGGCGTCGACGCGGTTCCCGGCCGGCGCCTGCGAGCGCGACAGGTGGGTGCGCAGGCGGTCGAGCAGCGGGGCCGGATCGGCCTCGGCCTCGAGTGCGCCCTCCGCGAGCCCGAGCAGCGCGTTGCTCGTGTCCTGCTCGTCGGTGCCCTGCTCGATTGCATCCAGGCGGTGCCCCAGGGCGGCCGCCCAGTCGCCGCGCTGCAGGGCGAGGCTCGCCAGCAGCCGCGACGGGGCGTCGCTGCCCGGCGCGAGATTCTGCCAGCGCTGCGCCGCTTCCTCGAGCAGCGCGGGATCCTCGCTGAAGCGCGCGGCCAGGGTGGCGCGCTCGGCCAACGCGACGGAGTCGTAACGCTCGGCGGCCTGGAGGAAGCCCCGCGCGGCGCGGGTGTAGTCGCTGCGCTGGCCGGCCAGCTCCGCCTCGAGCAGGCCGGCGAGGCCCGCGGCGTCCAGGCCGCGGGTGATCGGCGGCGCCCCGGTCAGCGGGTCGCGCACGGGGTCGGCGGCCGACGAGGCCCCCGGCAGTCCCTGGCAGCCGGCGAGCAGCAGGACCAGCGTCAGGGGGGCCAGGGGGGCGTGGCGACAGAGTCGGAAGAGGGGGCCGCGGGACATGCGCGTCTCGTGCTGGAGGGCGAGACGCCAGCATAACGGCTCGACCCGTTCGGGCAAAGCGTGATCCCGGTCACGGCATGTCGGGGCGCCTCCGGCGGCAGGCCTGTGCTAGAATGCGGCGCTTCGAGGATGGGCGGTCCGCGCCGCCGGATATCACCATGTCGCCCTTGCCGGAACCACGACTCGCGAAGATGCCGAACGCATGACGCTTCTTGCCCTGGGAATCAACCACCGGACCGCCACCGTCGAGGTGCGCGAGCAGGTCGCCTTCTCGCCCTCTCAGCTGGAGTCGGCGCTGGCCGAATTGCGTGCCCTGCCGGAGGTGCGCGAGGCGGCGGTGCTCTCCACCTGCAACCGCACCGAGCTCTATTGCGCCACCGGATCCGGCGGCGAAGGCGAGATCCTCGACTGGTTGGGGCGCTTCCACGGCCTCAAGGTAGAGGATCTCACCCGCTGCTCCTATCACTACCGCGAGAACGAGGCGGCGCGCCACCTGATGCGCGTGGCCGTGGGGCTGGACTCCATGGTGCTCGGTGAGCCGCAGATCCTCGGCCAGCTCAAGGATGCCTATCAGTCGGCCCGTCAGGCGCGCAGCCTGGGCGGCGAGCTCGAATGCCTGTTCCAGAACACCTTCGCCGTGGCCAAGCAGGTGCGCACCGAGACCGGTATCGGCCGCAACCCGGTGTCGGTGGCCTATGCGGCGGTGAATCTGGCCAGCCGTATCTTCGGCGACTTCAGCCGCTCCCGGGCGCTGCTGATCGGCGCCGGCGAGACCATCGAGCTGGTGGCGCGTCACCTCCATGAGGCCGGCGTGCGCCAGCTCACCGTGGCCAACCGCACCCGTGAGCGGGCGGAGGTCGTCTCCGGGCCCCTGGGCGGCCAGGCGATCACCCTCGATGCGATTCCCGACGCCCTGGTCGAGGCCGACATCGTGATCTCCTCCACCGCCGCGCCGCTGCCGATCCTCGGCAAGGGCATGGTAGAGCGGGCGCTGAAGAAGCGCCGCCACCGCCCGGTCTTCATGGTCGACATCGCCGTGCCCCGGGACATCGAACCGGAGGTCGGAGAGCTCGCCGACGTCTTCCTCTATACCGTCGACGACCTGCAGGAGGTCATCGAGGAGAATCGCCGCCATCGCCAGGTGGCGGCCGACCAGGCCGAGTCGCTGATCGAACACGGCGTGGGCAACTGGCAGCACGAGCGCCGCATCCGCAGCGGCGGCGAGCTGATCCGCGACGTGCGTGCCCGCGGCGAGACCCTGCGCGAGCTCTCCGAGCGACAGGCGCTGGCCCGGCTCGCCCGCGGCGAGGACCCCGAGGCGGTGATCCGCCGGCTGGCCCACCAGCTCACCAACCGCCTGCTGCACCGTCCCACCGTGGCGATGCGCGACGCGGCCTCCGAGGAGCAGCACGACCTGCTCCAGGCCGCCACGACCCTGCTGCTGGATGAATCCACCGACCACTCCCGATAGGATGCGCCGATGAAAGCCACCCTGCGCCAGCGCCTCGATGCCTTCATCGAGCGCTTCGAGGAGCTTGCCGCCCTGCTGGCCGAGCCCGAGGTGATCAGCGACCAGACCCGCTTTCGCGACTACTCGCGGGAATACGCCGAGCTCGAACCCCTGGTCGAGGCCTGGGGCGAGTACCTCGGCGTGGAGGCCGATATCGCCTCCGCCGAGCAGCTCCTGGGCGATGCCGACGCCGAGATGCGCGAGCTGGCCGAGCTCGAGCGTGACGAGGGACGCGAGCGGCTCGAGGCCCTCGAGGTGCGGCTCAAGCAGCTGCTGGTGCCCAAGGATCCCGACGATCGCCGCAACGTCTTCCTCGAGATCCGCGCCGGGACCGGCGGCGACGAGGCGGCGCTGTTCGCCGGCGATCTCTTCCGCATGTACTCCCGCTACGCCGAGCAGCACGGCTGGAAGGTCGAGGTGGTCAGCGCCAGCCACGGCGAGCAGGGCGGCTACAAGGAGATCATCTCGCGGGTCAAGGGCGAGGGCGTCTATGCGCGCCTCAAGTTCGAGTCCGGCGCCCACCGGGTGCAGCGCGTGCCGGCCACCGAGTCCCAGGGCCGCATCCACACCTCGGCCTGCACCGTGGCGGTGATGCCCGAGGCCGACGAGGTCGGCGACATCGACATCGACCCCGGCGACCTCAGGGTCGATACCTTCCGCTCCAGCGGCGCCGGCGGCCAGCACGTCAACACCACCGACTCCGCGATCCGCATCACCCACCTGCCCAGCGGCGTGGTGGTGGAGTGCCAGGAGGAGCGTAGCCAGCACAAGAACCGTGCCAAGGCGATGTCGCTGCTGGCGGCGCGCCTCAAGCAGTCGGCGGTGGCCAGCCAGCGCCAGCAGCAGGCCGATGCGCGGCGCTCCCTGGTCGGCTCCGGCGATCGCAGCGAGCGCATCCGCACCTACAACTTCCCCCAGGGGCGGGTCACCGACCACCGCATCAACCTGACGCTCTACAAGCTCTCCGAGGTGGTCAGCGGCGAGCAACTCGACGACGTGGTCGAGCCGCTGATCCACGAGTACCAGGCCGAGCAGCTGGCGGCCCTCCAGCAGGACGCCGGATGAGCCTCGATCACCTGCTGGCCCGCGCCGCCGCCCGGCTCGCCGACGCCGGCTCGCCGAGCCCGCGGCTGGACGCCGAGGTGCTGCTCTGTCACGCGCTGGGGGTGGATCGCACCTGGCTCTATACCTGGGGCGACCGCGAGGCGCCGAGCGTCGAGCGCGCGCGCTTCGAGGCGCTGGTGGCGGCCCGTGCCCAGGGCCAGCCGATCGCCTACCTGACCGGCGAGCGGGAGTTCTGGGGGCTTTCGCTTGCCACCTCGCCGCATACGCTGATCCCCCGGCCGGATACCGAGTGCCTGGTAGAGGCGGCCCTGGCCCGTGCCGCGCCCCCCCAGGGACGCCTGCTGGATCTCGGCACCGGTACCGGCGCCATCGCCCTGGCGTTCGCCAGCGAGCGGCCCGACTGGTCGGTGATCGGGGTCGACATCCGCTCCGAGGCCGTGGCCCTGGCGCGACATAACGCCGCGCGACTCGGTATCACCAACGTCGCCTTTCGCGAGAGCGACTGGTTCGCCGCGCTGGTCGACAAGGGCGTCGATGACAACGCCGACCCGCGCGCCGAGCGCTTCGACCTGATCGTCTCCAACCCTCCCTACATCGCCGCGGACGACCCGCACCTGGCCCGGGGCGACGTGCGCTTCGAACCGCACAGCGCCCTGGTGGCGGCCGACGGTGGGCTTTCCGACCTCTGCCACCTGGTGCGCGAGGCCGGACGCTACCTGCTTCCCGGCGGCTGGCTGATGCTCGAGCACGGCTTCGAACAGGCCGAGGCGGTGCGCGGGGTGCTCGAGGCCGCGGGCTACGTCGAGGTCGAGAGTCGCGTCGATCTGGGCGGTCATCCGCGGGTCAGCCAGGGGCGGCGAGTTGACGAGGGGACTGGAGGCGAACGGCCGTGATGTGGTACATCTTTCAGCAGAAAAAAACGCCACGTCCCGTCGCCTTTGCATGCGTGAAGCCCACCGAGGCCCCCAAGGTGGGGTGTTTTTCAGGTGATCGTACTGTCGCGACGGCGTGAAAGCCCCATCCAGACTGGCATGCCAACGACAATGAAAGCCAAGACCCGCTCGCTCGACCGCATCGACCTCAAGATCCTGCGCTGCCTGCAGGACAACGCCCGCATCTCCTACGTTGACCTGGCCTCCCAGGTCGGGCTCTCCACCACGCCCTGCCTGGAGCGCGTCAAGCGCCTGGAGCGAGCCGGCATCATTCGTGGCTACAAGGCGCTGCTCGATCCGCGAGCGCTCAAGGCCAACCTGCTGGTGTTCGTCGAGATCAGCCTGGAGACCCAGTCGCCGGCGGTGTTCGACGAGTTTCGCCGTGCCGTGGCCAAGCTGCCGCAGATCCAGGAGTGCCACCTGGTCTCGGGGCAGTTCGACTACATTCTCAAGTGCCGGATTCCGGAGATGTCCGCCTATCGCCAGCTGCTTGGCGACGTGGTGCTGACGCTGCCCGGGGTGAAAGAGTCCAAGAGCTACGTGGTGATGGAGGAGGTCAAGGAGAGCTTCAGCCTCCACGTGCCCGATGTTGAGGAGTTCGAGGAAAAGTGAGTCCCGCCATGGATGATCAGTCCCTGCTGCGCTACAGCCGGCAGATCATGCTCGAACAGGTCGACATCCACGGCCAGGAGCGCCTGCTGGCCGGTCACGCCCTGGTGATCGGCGCCGGCGGGCTGGGCTCGCCGGTGGCCCTCTACCTGGCGGCCGCGGGCCTGGGGCGGCTGACCCTGGCCGACGCCGATGCGGTGGAACTCTCCAACCTGCAGCGCCAGATCGCCCACGCCACCGCGGACATCGGGCGCAACAAGGCCGAGTCGGCCCGCGAGGCGGCGCTCGCCCTCAATCCCGGCTGTGAGATCCGGGCGATCGACGGCCACCTCGAGGGCGAGGCCCTCGCCCGGGCGGCCGGCGAGGCGGACGTGGTGCTCGACTGCACCGACCGCTTCTCCAGCCGCTACGCCATCAACGCCGCCTGCCGGGCGGCCGGTGTGCCGCTGGTCTCGGGGGCGGCGATCCGCTTCTCCGGCCAGCTCGCCGTCTTCGACCCGCGCGATCCGGACGGTCCCTGCTACGCCTGCCTCTACCCGCCGGGGGAGGAGGGCGACGAGGAGCTGCGCTGCGCCGAGAACGGCGTGATCGCCCCGCTGGTGGGGCTGATCGGCAGCTTCCAGGCGCTGGAGGCGATCAAGCTCGTCAGCGGCGCCGGCACCTCCCATCGCGGCCTCTCCACCTTCGATGGCCTCACCGGCCAGTGGCGCCACTTCGGGGTGCCACGCGATCCCGCCTGCCCGGTCTGCGCCGGGCGCTGAGCGCCACCGTCCGTGGTCCTCGCCACGGGCGATAGGGTTCGGGTGATGGTGATTACTTGACGTCACGCGCGCGTCGCCTCACCCCTTCCCTCCGCGGCTCCCGCGCCGAATTCTGCCTTTTTTCCCATTTAAAACAGTCTATTGCATTTTTGTTGTGAGTCACCTCGTTGGTCTTGCGTTAAATATCCTCGCTTTAAAGGTGTCAAATACTTGACAGCTATCGTGGTGCTGGTGCCACACTGAGCCTGCCGGGTCGAGCCCACCTCGCTCGTCCCCACCAACAATAATCAGCGCACCGCGCACAACAGACAGGTTCTCGTATGACGATCCCGCCTCGGCCGGAGCCTCCGGCGTCCTGGTATCGCGCCTCCATCGCCGTCGAACTCGGCGACTGCCCGCCGCTCGAGGG
>JAWWBV010000059.1:0-10052 GCA_033720795.1 Halomonas sp.
CCGCCCCAAGGGGGCGGCCGTTTTCGTGCGGGGCCTGGCGTGGAGCGCCCTCCGCGTGGTGGCTCCTGGCGCTCAGTAGAGCAGGGCGAAGAGCTTGCGGCGGTAGGTGACCGTCAGCGGATGATCGGCGCCCAGGGCGTCGAAGGCCTGCAGCAGGGTGCGGCGGGCGGCATCCTCGCCGTAGTCCCGGTCGTGCTTCATCAGGGCGAGCAGGGCCTCCAGGCCGGCCTCGTACTGGCCATCGGCCAGTTGGCGCAGGGCACGCTGGAACTGCGCCTCGCTGTCGTCGCGCTCGCCCAGGGCGGCCAGCTCCTCGGCGGAGGGCGCCTGCTCGCCGAAGGCGATGCTGGCGCGCACGCCACGCGCGGGGGCGGCATCGCGCTCCTCCGGCGGCAGGTCGTCGAGCAGCTCGCGGGCCTGGTCGGCCTCGCCGTCGGCCACCAGGGCGCGGGCCAACTCCACCTGGTAGGGCGTGTGCTGGGGATACTGCTGAATGAGTTCCTGATAGATGCGCCGGGCGGTGGCGGCATCGCCGGCGGCCAGGGCCTCGGCGGCCTGGTCCTCGGGCGTCTGGGGGGCCTCCTCCGGGGCCGGGAAGTAGCGCCCCAGCCACTCGCGGACCTGCTTCTCCGGCAGGGCGCCCTGGAAGTGGTCGACCAGGCCGCCCTGGCTGATCAGCTTGACGTCGGGCGCGCTCTGCACGCCCAGCTGGGCGGCGATCTCCGGCTCCTGGTCGATATCCAGGCGGCCCAGCAGGAAGGCGCCCTGGTACTCCCGGGCCAGCTTTTCCAGCACCTGGCTCAGCTGCTGGCTCGCCGCCTCGCCGCGGCTACCGCAGTCGAGCAGGACCGGGACCTGCATGGAGGTCTCGAGCAGCTGCTGGACGTTGCTGCGATCGACGTCGAGGACGACGTCGGCCTGCTGGCCGTCGGCGGGCCCGGCGTTGCTCTCGCCGGCGGAGGTATCGGTGGTGAGCGGCTCACCGGTGCGGGGGTCGACGATGGGCATGGTGACTAGCCTTGATCCGGGATGAGTTTGCTCCCTAGATGCGGGCCGCCGGCGGTGACTTCAAGGGCAGGTCGAAGGATGGGGTCCACTTCAGGGACGTCGTGCGAGCACGGTGGCGGACATAACGAAAAAAGGCGTATCGTCCTTGGACGATACGCCTTTCTCGAAATTGGTAGCGGGGACCGGATTTGAACCGATGACCTTCGGGTTATGAGCCCGACGAGCTACCAGACTGCTCCACCCCGCATCAACGTGAGGCACATTTTACACGGAGTTCTCCTTTAGTCAAGGATGGATGTCCAACGCTCGTCCCAGGGGCGGTCCCTGGTCCATACTCGGTGGGCGTCACAAAAATGACAGTCCAACAACTCATAATGGTCATGCTGGTGGTGGCCCGCCCGGTCACCCCATGACGATGTCATTCATATCAGGGAGATAGCCAATGACAAAGCAAGCACCCGTCGCCTGGGTCACCGGTGGTACCGGCGGTATCGGCAGTGCCATCTGCCGCGAACTGGCCTCACAGGGCTACCTGGTGGTCGCGGGATATCACAATCCGGAGAAGGCGAAGGCCTGGCTGGAGACCCAGAAGGCCGAGGGCTACGACAATATCGCCCTGTCCGGGATCGATCTCACCAGCTACGACTCCTGCGTTTCCGGAGTGAAGGAGATCCGTGAGGCGCATGGTCCCGTCAGCGTGCTGGTCAACTGTGCCGGCATCACCCGCGACGGCACCATGAAGAAGATGACACCGGACCAGTGGAATGAGGTGATCGACACCAACCTCAACAGCGTCTTCAACACCTGCCGCAGCGTGATCGAGGACATGCTGGAGCAGGGCTACGGGCGCATCATCAATATCTCTTCCATCAACGGCCGCAAGGGGCAGTTCGGCCAGGTGAACTATGCGGCGGCCAAGGCAGGGATGCATGGCCTGACCATGTCACTGGCCCAGGAGACGGCCACCAAGGGGATCACCGTGAACACCGTGTCACCCGGCTATATCGCCACCGACATGATCATGAACATTCCCGAGAAGGTGCGCGAGGCCATCCGCGAGACCATACCGGTCAAGCGCTACGGTACCCCCGAGGAGATCGGCCGTCTGGTCGCCTTCCTGTCCTCCGAGGACCAGGGCTTCATCACCGGCGCCAATATCGACATCAACGGTGGCCAGTTCATGGGCTGATCGCCCGACCGCCGCCGCATACCTGCCGCCGGTGACCCCGGCGACGGATGGCAGAACGCGAGGCAGAGGCCTCGCGTTCTTGCGTTCGGGTGGGGCGGGACGGCGTGTGTCGATTCAGGGCGGCGGCCGCTCGGCCAGGATCTCGAGCATCCGGTCGAGCTCACCGACCTCGTGCTCCCAGGAGGGTTCGGGCATCGGGCCGTTGGCGAGCAGTTCGCCGAGCAGTTGATGGAGCTCGTCGGCACGGGAGATCGACTGGCCCATGTTCTCGTTGAGCCGTTCCACCTGGATCGCCAGGCGCAGCGGGTCGTCGCGGTGCTGGACGCGACCGCCGGCCAGCAGGGAAAGGTGGGCCCGCAGGCGGGCAAGCTTCTCCTGGGCCTCGGCGGTGGTGCCGGCATGGCGGGCGGCATTGCGTGCCTCATGGGCGCGGCGCAGCTCGGGCGGCAGGTCGAGGTCATGGGGCCGGGGGACCTCCTCGGCGGGGCCACCGGCCAGGTGCCGGGCATCCGCCCGCAGGTGCGCCGTGAGCAGTGGCCGGATGGCCTGCCAGCGGTGAGCCTCCTCGGCCAGAGCCAGGCGGTCCAGGCGCTCGCGGCGCGCCCGCACGATGCCGCTCCAGCGACGACGCATGCCCTCGGTGCGCCGACCGGAGGGCAGGGGCTCCAGCGCCGCGGCCTCGCGGATGGCCTCGTCCAACACGTCGGTCTCACGGCTCTGCGTGGGGTGCCAGGCGTCCATCCGGTCGATCAGCGCCTGCATGGCGTCCAGGCGGGCGCGCTGGCGCTGGGCCTGGTCATCGCGGGCGGCCTCGCGGCTGGCGAAGATCTCGTCGCACAGGGCGCGAAACTCCCGCCACAGGGCCTGCTCCTCTCCCTTCGGTGCTCGCCCCAGGCTGCGCCAGCGGCGCTGAAGGGCCTTGGCCTGTTCGGCCCGCTGGCCGGGCGGCAGGTCGCCTGCCAGCAGTTCGCGAGTCTCGTCGATCAGGGCTCGCTTGGCCTCGGCGATCTGCCGCGCCCGCCGGTCGATCAATGCCTGCAGCTCATGGAGGATGCGTCCGAAGCGTCGGCCGATCGGCTCGGCCTGCTCGCGGGGCACCGGGGCGTGGCGGCGCCACTGCTCGCGGGCGCGATCGCGGATCTCGCGAAGCCCGTCCGGGTCGGCCTCATGGGCGGGCTGCTCGAGCAGCGTCTCGAGCTGCTCGCACAGTGCCTGACGAGCCTCCAGGTGGCGCTGTCGTTCGGCCTGCTGTCGCTCCCGCCAGGGGGCCAGGCGTTCCTTGACGTGCTCGGAGGCGGTGCGGAAGCGACCCGACAGTTCGCGGTTGGCGGCGGCGTCGCCCAGCGCCTTCCACTCCTTGAGCAGCTGGCGATGGCGACGGTCGAGTTCGGCCTCGCTCATCTCGGCCTGCTCGGCCAGCGCCTCGATGGCCTGGCACAGCTGGTCGCGCTTGGGGCCGGCGACGAAGCCGCGCCAGTCGCGAAGCTCGGCCAGCCTCGCCGCCAGGCGCTTGAGCCGTGCCTGGTCCTTCGGCGGGAGGGGCAGCCGCTCGGCCTGCTGGCGCAGGCGCTGGTGGAGTCGGCTGGCGCCCTTGAAGGCGCCGCGCTCCAGCAGGCCTTCCAACTGGTCCAGCTCCTCGGTGAAGTGGGCGAGCTGAGCGTCCGGCTCGCCGCCGTCGTCCCGGGGTTCCCGGGCCAGGCGCTCACGGGCGCGGGCCAGCAGCGGCGTCGGCGCCAGTCGTGCCGGCCAGCCGCAGGCCTCGAGCAGTGCGCCCAGGCGATCATCATCGCCTTCCGTCAGCGCCTGCTCGATGGCCGCGGCGCGCTCGTCCAGGCGCACCCGGGCCTGGACGATCCGTTCGTACTCGGCGAGCGCCTCATCGTAGCGCCGACGCAGCGTCTCGTCGGCCAGGTGATGGTCGGAGAGCGCCTGCCAGCGGCTGGCCATCAGGCGCTTCTGGGCGCGCAGGCTGGCGATGTCCTGGTCGGTGAGCTGCTCGCCCTGATGCAGGCCCTCGAGGCTCTCTTCCAGGGCCTCGACGAGGGACTCCCGGGCCTGGTCGGCATCCTCGCGCCGGCGGTGGTCGGCATGACGGGCGTGTTCCTGGGCCTCGTGGTCGCCGATGATCTTGCGACAGCGCTGGCAGGCGTCCTGATAGCGACGCTCCTGGCGTGCATCGGCGAGGTCGCGAAGCTTTGTCCACTCGCGCATCAGGTGGCGCAGGCGGCCGGCATAGAGCGGCTCCCAGGGGCCATGGGCGTGGCGTTCGAGCTTCTCGAGCAGTGCCTCGCGCTCCGCGCGGGCCGCCGTCAGGGAGGCGGCATCGGCGCGCAGTCGGTTGAGGCGTTCGCGGGCCTGGCGGGCCACCTGGCGATCACGCCGGGCCTGGTGGGCCAGTCGGGCGAGGCCCGTCTCGCTCTCGACCCGCGCGGCGGCGGCATGACGCACCGCGGCGATGCCGTTGTCGCAGGCCTGGCGGACCAGGTCTTCCTCCGCGTCCAGGCGGGCCAGCGCGGCCAGGCGCAGCTGCTGGTTATCGCCCTGCAGGGCCAGCTCGTTGAGCAGCGCGCGATCCTCGAGCCGCTCCACCAGCGTGATGCGTGCCGGCAGGTCGTGATGACCGAGGCGCCCGGTGAGCAGGGCGACCAGGTGCCGCCTGAACTCGGGCGTGGCGTCCGACAGTTCGCATAGCGCCAGCAGGCGCTCGGGATCGTCGATCGTTTCCAGGGCGGCCAGGCGCACGCCGGGATCGGGATCCAGTGCCAGTCGCTCGAGGGTACGGCGCTGGTCATCGTTGGACGGATCGAGGCGTGACACCGCCTGGCGACGAACCTCGGGGTCCGGGTGCTTCCAGCGCGGGGCGAACAGGCGGCGAAGGAGTCCTGGCATGGGGCTTCCTGACGAGGAGCGCGCTCCCGAACGGGGCGCGAGATGGTCGTTGTTATCGGTGGAGACGCGGTGGAATAGGAATCCATTGTTATCTAAGCACGTGACGTGGCGGCAGAAAAGGCTCGACACTGGCGAAGTGTGGCCGCTTGGAGACACTGACAATGCGCGCCTATGACCTTATGATCGGTTGCAGGGTTGCAGTCACTCGCTTAGCTTTGAGTGGTATCCCGACCATCACCCGACGTGGAGCTCGGCAATGAGTCTCAATATGGACAGGGACCGTATGGCCTTCACCTTCAAGGGGGGGATGCTGCCGATGACGGTCATGGAACTGACCAGTGCCGATCCCGAGCGCATTCGCGAGCAGCTGGCGGGCAAGCTCAGCCAGTCGCCGGCCTTCTTCCAGCACACCCCGGTCGTCCTCAATGTAGAGAAGCTCGATGAGCCGCACCTGGCGCTCGAGCGCATCTGCGCGGTATGCCGTGCCCACAAGCTGCTGCCGGTGGCGGTGCGCGGCGGGCCGGATCCGGTCAAGCAGTCGGCCTGGGCCCTGGGGCTGGGCTGGTTTCCTCCCCAGGAAGCCTCGCGTCCGCGCCCCCTGGAGAGCGTTGCCGAGGCGGCGCCCGAAGAAGGGGGCGAGCTCGACGACCCGCCGGAGGCTTCTCCCGAGGCCCTGCCCGGCGCGGCTGCCAGGGGGCGTATCTATCGCGGCACGGTGCGCTCCGGCCAGCAGGTGACCGCCCCCGAGGGCGACCTGGTGGTGGTCGGCGCGGTCAATGCCGGGGCCGAGGTGCTCGCCGCCGGCAATGTGCACGTTTACGGCGCCCTGCGCGGGCGAGCCCTGGCCGGCATCCACGGTGACGCCAAGGCCGGTATCTTCTGCCGCGAACTGCATGCCGAACTGCTCTCGGTGGCCGGCAACTACAAGCGCCTCGAGGACATCGACCCGCGCCTGCTGGGTACCACCGTTCAGGTTCAACTGTTCGACGGCCAGCTGAGCATCAAGCCGCTGGACTGATGTCGGCCAAGCGCGTGGCGCCAGGGCTCGCGCCCGCGTTTCTTTTCCTCATGACAAGACAGGATGTGACATTTGGCCAAGATCATCGTTGTGACCTCCGGTAAGGGAGGGGTCGGCAAGACGACTAGCGCAGCCGCCATCGCCACCGGGCTGGCGCTGCGCGGCAAGAAGACCGCGGTCATCGACTTCGACGTGGGGCTGCGTAACCTCGACCTGATCATGGGATGCGAGCGCCGCGTGGTCTATGACCTGGTCAACGTCATCCAGGGCGAGGCGGGGCTCAATCAGGCCCTGATTCGCGACAAGCGGGTCGATAACCTGCATATCCTTCCGGCCTCCCAGACCCGCGACAAGGATGCGCTGACCCAGGAGGGCGTCGAGAAGGTGCTCGATACCCTGGGCAAGGACTTCGACTTCATCATCTGCGACTCTCCGGCGGGCATCGAGCGGGGCGCCCAGCTCGCCATGTACTACGCCGACGAGGCGATCGTGGTCACCAATCCCGAGGTCTCCTCGGTGCGCGACTCCGACCGCATCCTTGGCCTGCTGGCGTCCAAGACCCGACGCGCCGAGCGCGGCGACGACCCGATCCAGGAGCACCTGCTGATCACCCGCTACAACCCGGGTCGCGTCGATCTGGGGGACATGCTGAACCTGGACGACATCCGCGAGATCCTGGCCATCGACCTGCTGGGCCTGATCCCCGAGTCCGAAGCGGTGCTGCGGGCCTCCAACCAGGGGGTGCCCGTGACCCACGATGACAGCAGCGATGCCGGCCAGGCTTATGCCGACACGGTAGCCCGGCTGCTCGGGGAGGAGGTGCCGCTACGCTTCCACGAGTACCAGAAGAAGGGCCTGTTGAGCCGCATGTTTGGAGGAGCCCGCCGGTGAAGTTGCTCGATTTCCTCAAGCGAGAGCGCAAGAAGTCTGCCTCGGTCGCCAAGGAGCGGCTGCAGATCATCGTGGCCCACCAGCGCACCCAGCGCGGGCAGCCCGACTACATGCCGCTGCTGGAGAAGGAGCTCTTGGAGGTGATCCGACGCTACGTGCAGATCGACGACGACGCGGTCAACATCACCCTCGACAGCGAGGACAACTGCTCGGTGCTGGAGCTCAACGTGACCCTGCCCAAGGCCTGAGCGGGCGGGCAGCGACGACCGACCTATGCGAGTCCGGCGGCTGAGCCGGACCGGGCGCTGTGGTAGGCTGGGCCGCTGAATCCATGCCTTCGGAGAGCTCGCCCATGGCGCAGTCGACAGCCGCCCCGCAGACCTTCCTGTGGCACGACTACGAGACCTTCGGTGCCGACCCGCGCCGTGATCGTCCCTCGCAGTTCGCGGCCATCCGCACCGATGCCGAGTTCAACGAGATCGGCGAGCCGCTCGAGCTCTTCTGCAAGCCCGCCGACGACTTCCTGCCCCATCCGAAGGCCTGCCTGATCACCGGCATCACGCCGCAGCAGGCGCGTCGCCGCGGCCTGCCGGAGGCCGAGTTCGCCGGCCGCGTCGAGGCGGTGATGAGCGAGCCGGGCACCTGCGCGCTGGGCTACAACAGCCTGCGGTTCGACGACGAGGTGAGTCGCCACCTCTTCTATCGCAACCTGCTCGACCCCTACGCCCGGGAGTGGCAGAACGGCAACTCGCGCTGGGACCTGATCGACGTCGTGCGCGCCTTCCACGCCCTGCGCCCCGAGGGCATCGAGTGGCCGACTCGCGATGACGGCGCGCCGAGCTTCAGGCTCGAGGACCTGACCGCCGCCAACGGCATCGCCCATGTGGGCGCCCATGATGCCCTGGCCGACGTCCGCGCCACCATCGCCCTGGCGAGGCTGCTGCGCGAGCGCAACGCCCGGCTGTTCGACTACCTGCTCGGCCTGCGCGGCAAGCGCGCCGTCTCCCGACAGCTGGACCTGCCCGGCCGCAAGCCGGTGCTGCACATCTCGCGGCGCTACCCGGCCAGTCGAGGCTGCAGCGCCCTGGTGATGCCGCTGGCCGAGCACCCCACCAATCCCAACGGGGTGATCGTCTTCGACCTGTCGATGGATCCGACGCCGCTGCTGGAGCTCACGCCCGAGCAGATCCGCGAGCGGGTCTTCGTCAGCAACGACGACCTCGCCGAAGGCGCCGAGCGCATTCCGCTCAAGGTCATCCACATCAACAAGTGCCCGGTGCTCTTCCCGGCCAGCGCGCTCAAGGACGCCTCGGGGCCCCGCCAGGGCGAGTACGGCGAGATCGTCGAGCGCCTGGGGCTCGACCTGGCCGCCTGCCGCGAGCACTGGAAGCGGCTCGCCGCCCGTCCCGAGGTGGCGGCCCGGGTCGCCGAGGTGTTCGCCACGCCCCACCCCGAGCCGCCCCACGATCCCGACCTGATGCTCTACGCCGGCGGCTTCTTCTCGCCGGCGGATCGTCAGCAGATGCAGCGGGTACGCGAGACCGATCCCTGGGACCTGGTGGGGGCGCGCTTCGCCTTCCAGGATCCGCGTCTCGAGGAGATGCTGTTCCGCTACCGGGCCCGCAGCTACCCCGACACCCTGGAGAGCGAGGAGCAGGCGCGCTGGGAGGCCTTCCGCTGGGAGCGCATGAACGACCCGGTCGTCTCGAGCCTCACCCTCAAGGGCTTCGCCCGGGAGATCGAGCGGCTCAACGGCGAGCCGCTCGCCGACCGCGACCGCCAGGTCCTCGAGGAGCTGGTGATGCACGTCGAGGCGATGATGCCGCCCCAGGCCTTCGGCTGACCAAGCGCGCCTGCGAGCCACCAACGACAGCGCCCGGCCATCTGGCCGGGCGCTGTCGTTGGTGGGGGCTGGCGCTCGGTTCAGTCCTCGGGCAGCGGCGCCAGGTGATGGCTCAGGGCCAGCACGTCGCTGGGCTCGTCGCCCGGATCGAAGCTGACCCGCGCGACGGCGCTGTCGCTGAGCGCCGGCCAGGCCTGGCGCAGCTCGTCGGCCGTCACCGTCAGGACGCGCTCGGCGAGGCGGCGGTGGCGGTCGAACTCGGTGTCGTCGCTGGCCAGCGCGCGCCACAGGCGATCGGTGCGCCCGGAGAGGCTGGTATCGCGCTGCCTCAGTGCGTCGTGCACCGCCTGCCGGTAGGGCGCCAGGGCCTCGTCGTCGAGTGCCTCGAGTCGCCCGGCGAAGTCGTCCAGGAAGGCGTCGATATGGCCCTGGATCGCCTCGCTGTCGGTATCGGGGGACTGCACCAGCAGGCTGATGCCGGGCGCATCGAGCAGGGGGGAGTAGCCGGCGTTGACCACGTAGCCCAGCTGCTGTTCGGTGCGCAGGCGCTGGTAGAACGGCGTCTCC
Source organism: Halomonas sp. (assembly GCA_033720795.1). GTDB lineage: Bacteria > Pseudomonadota > Gammaproteobacteria > Pseudomonadales > Halomonadaceae > Halomonas. The sequence goes on from JAWWBV010000059.1 coordinate 9,406, forward strand.
AGCAGCTGGCCCAGCACCGCCATGCGCGCCTGGCTCGTGAGCGAGCGGTCCGGCCCCTGCAGGTAGCGCAGCACCAGCGAGTCCTCCCGGGTAGTGGTCGGGGTGAGCTCGGGCAGGTCGTCGGCCTGCAGCGGGGTGAGGTCGGGAATGGCCTCGGTGGTCAGGGTCGGGGCGAGCGCCTTGGCTACCCGTCGCGCCTCGCGGCTGGCGAGCTTGCCGGTCAGGTTGCCCACCGCCATTGCCTCGAGGTGCAGCTCGGCGAGGAAGCGCCGGCGGAAGTCGCGCAGCTCCGTGACCTCGAGGTCCTCGATCGCCGCCAGCAGCGCCTCGGTGGGCCACTGCGGGCGCACCAGTGCCTCGGAGAGGGTGCGGTGGGCCTGGCGGTAGAGTGCATCCTGCGGGGCGTTGCGCCACTCGCGCTGGAGGCGGTAGCGCACCCGCTCGAAGGTCGCCGCGTCGATCTCGCCCTCCTCGAGCTGGGTGATGACCCGCTCGATCAGCCGGTCCTGGCGGTCTCGCCAGCCGGAGAACGCCAGGGTGATGCCGCGGGCGTGGGCGTAGGCCTCGAAGTGGTGGCCGGCCAGGCGCGCCGGGTAGAGGGTCTCGTTGAGGCTGTCGACGAGCCAGCCGGCGAGCAGCCGGGAGAG